>JAIOHN010000753.1 GCA_019912985.1 Anaerolineae bacterium
GCGTCGATCATGATCGACTTGCCTGCGCCGGTTTCGCCGGTAATCACATTAAACCCCGGCGCAAAGGTCAGTTCCAGGGCATCGATGATGGCGAAGTTCTGTATCCGTAATTCTTCCAGCATATTCGCGCCGTTCCTGCTAATTTCGTCTCGTTTTGCGAGAATTCCCGCAAAGCCTTATATCCGCATTTTGAATCGACTATAAACTGCAAACGCAACGATCGCAATAAGAATCAGCAAGCTCCAGTTGCTCAGCAGGCTGTTGAATACCGCATCCAGTGGGATCGCCGGGACATTTTCAATACCACGGGCAGCCGCTGCCTCGCTGATGCGTCCCTGCAAAGTCAGATAGGTTTGCAGCCCTGCACCGACCAGACCGCCAATCACCGCGCCTGACGCCGCTATTATGCCGGACTGCCGTCCGCGACGCTTCTTGACCGCCCGCACCACTGCTTCACTGATGGCTCCGCCGATGGGCAGCCCCAGGAGGATAATGAACAACAGCGGCAGCCGGATAGCACTCATCACGACAGCCACCAGGCCGGTTAACCCGGCACTCACAGCGAACAACAGGATGTAATCGTTCTGAGTCGCGTTAAAGAACTTATCGTCGTGCTGACGCACACACTCGCGGCAGCGGTAGCCTACCGGGGTTTGCACCGCGCATTGAGCGCACATATAACGGCCACACTTGTTGCAGCGCAGCCCGGTTTCGCGGTCGGGATGGACTGCGCAATAGGTAATTTCCTCGCCTGTGGTAGGCTCATTTACAAAATCGGTCATCTCGATTCCTGATTTTCAAACGCTTGGGATAGCTCTATCTTACATCCTTCATGTTGCAATTTCGTTAACAAGTTTGCGTCTTCATTCCGCTCTAATCCATTTCTTCGTTATCTTCGTCCGGCAGGCCATCCTGCGGGCGAATAATGCGCGGTTCTAGGCGATCCAGCAAAGAGCGATAGAAGTAGTTGTGCTCGCGCATCCGCACAAACTGGCTGGAAAACTCGCTGCTGGTGACGCGCACCACATCTCCAGCCTGAAGATGAGCCACCGAGCGACCATCCACAATCAGATAGACTTCGTCCTCGCTATCCGGCATCGCGACTACCGCCACGGTAGACCCTTCTGACAGCACAATTGAGCGATCCATGCTCAGGTGCGGCGCGACCGGCACGATCAGGATATTGCGCAGCTCCGGCGGCAGGATCGGCCCTCCGGCGGCCAGCGCATAGGAGGTTGACCCCGTGGGGGTGGCGATAATCAGGGCATCGGCGTTGTAAGTGGTCGTCCAATCCTCGTTGATGTACATCTCCAGGCGGACAATACCGGTGACGATGCTGCGGCTGACGACCACATCGTTTAGACCGTCCTCGGTCGCGATGACCTCACCGTCCCGGGTCACATTGGTATGCACCATCATGCGGGTTTCAATCCAGTATTCACCATTAATCAGCGGGTCAATATACTGGTCCCAGTGATCTGGTTCGCGGATTTCCGTTAAAAATCCCAGACGGCCCATGTTTACGCCCAGCACAGGCACTTTGTAGGGCGCACAGACACGAGCTGCACGCAGCATTGCCCCATCGCCACCGATAGCGACGACCATATCGGCGCATTTGGCCTCTTCGCGCACGTCTTCCTCAGTCCAGTCTGTGTATAACCAGGTTTGAATTCCACGTGCTTCCAGCGTCTCCGCAATCCGTTTGGCGATAGGGGCGGTATTTGGTCGACGGGGATGAGCGAGAATACCTACGCATTTTAATCCAGCCACAACGTTCTCCTGAATACCACCCCATTATAATGCAGCGCAGGGATTCCACTCAAATATAGCACATAAGTTCGGTTATGTCGCCAGGGATTTTACAGAATTAGGGAATGAGTTTCGGTTACAATGAATGGGGAAAAGGAGTTGTACCGGATGAAAAAAAACGAGATCCCCGAAGCACTGCGCGACACGATTGAGCAGCAGTTGATGGCGGGTGAAGAATTGTTATGGGCGGGTCAACCAGACCCCATGCGAATGGCGCGGCGCAAACTGCTACAGGCCGGATTTGGCGTGATCTGGCTGGTATTTGTGATCTTCATTTTTGGCGATTTTTGGACCATGCCTTCCAGAGGGCCAAACGTCGGAGGTTTTGGTTCGATTTTTAGCCTGATGCCGTTGTTCTTTATTGGCGTGGGCAGCTGGACTGTCTCAACACCCCTGCGCGATTATTTCACTGCAAAGCGCACCATTTACGCTGTGACCGATCAACGCGCGCTCATTATTTCCGGCCTGTTCAGCCAGTCGGCCAAGTCTTACGGGCGTCATCAGATCGAGTTTGTTGACACTCGCGTTCACAGCAATGGCACGGGTGACATCATTTTTGATCGGGGGATGCAGGCGCGCAACCGATCAATTATCTCATTCGGATCTAATCGCTCGACGTACACGATGGATGTAGGATTCTTCGGCATTGATTATCCGCGCCAGGTTGAAGCACTCATGCTCCAGCAGTTTATCCAGGGCGATGCTGAAGTGACGGAAAAAGCCAAGCACGGCTAAGACTCAGCCTTCGCTCGGCAGCTGGCGCTCGTCGATGTTGGGTAATGCGGCTGCGTTTGGTTCACGCTCAGCATACCAGCGGAGGGTTGCCTGTCCCAAAAACTGCACAATCGTGTAATTGACGACAAAGCTGATGACCGCGCCTAAGATCGGCACGACTTTCGAGAACGACTCACCTGCGACACGTACCAGAAAACGGGTCACGACACGGGTTGTTGATTCAGTGACGCGGCCACTGCCCGCCATCACCAGCGATGTACGAATCGTTGCTTCGCGCTCCCCTTCAGGAACGTCATAGCTTTCAGCAATGAAATTGACCAGCGCAGCCTGAATGCGCAGCGACAGGATAATATCGACGGGCAGGGCAATGGGCAGGGTGTAAAAACCGCCCACACCAGTCAGCGCACCGATGACGGCACACTTGAGCGCTTCCCGATTAATCATCTGTTGCAGCAGACGCTCGCGGCTGGCATTGGGTTCACTCGCCTGTAATCCCTCAAAGCGCGCGTGCAGCTTTTGGACATCCGGGTTCACAAATTCATGAATCTGCTTGACGCCCGCACGATAGATTATGAAGCCGAGCACGCCAAAGACCAACAGCGGCAGCACACACAATAGCCCAAAACCAGCCAGTAAAATTGTCATTGGATTGGCATCAATCATATCAAATTCTCCCCTTACCCTATAGCCTAGCAGAGTTGTAACCGCCGTCAAGCCGGACTCAGGCCAAGCAAAAGTGGGTCAACAAGCCTAGTTTTTATAGGTGGATTGGGTGATTGACTTGAATTCAGCCAACTGCTATTATGTCTAGCACGAATTTGCTAAGGGAGGCTTGCAATGCCAAAATATAACCCAGAACACGAAACCGTCATGAATAACATGATGAAGAGTGTGCCAAACGCCACATCGGAGAAGATGTTCGGATTCCCGGTTTACAAGACGAACGGGACCATGGCAGTGAGCGTGAAGCCAGAGGGTATTATCGCCAAAGTGGGCGAAAAACGCGCCCAGGAACTGATCGGCAAACCGGGCGTGAGCGTCTATGAGCCGCAGAAAGGCCGCGTGTGGAAAGAATGGGTTCTGCTGACAGATAACTTTGATGCCAACAAAGCCGTTTTTTCTGATGCCATCAACTACGTTTCGAAGCAGAGCAAATAACCCACCCTCGCAAATCCACAACTAAAACAGGGAACGCAGTGCGTTCCCTGTTTCTTTTATCGCAAAAACCCATTATAATAAGAACTAATGTTCTATAGAGGAGGTTATGATGGGCAAATACAATCCTGAACATGAAGCGATTTTGAAAACATTGTTGGGCCAATCTGAAAATGCCCAGGAGGGCAAGATGTTTGGCTATCCGGGTTATCTGGTCAATGGTAAGCTGGCGGTTGGCCTTCATGAGCAGGGTGTGATCGCCAAAGTGGGCCGGGAACGCGCGGCAGAACTCTTAAACCGTGAAGGCTTCAGCGCATTCGAGCCGCAGCCAGGTCGTGTCTGGAAAGACTGGATTTTACTGACCGACGGCCCGGAAAATTACACGGAAGTCTTTGACGAGGCCCTTACTTTCGTGACCAAAGAGACTTCAAAATAACGGTGCGGACTTGCCAGATCGGTGATTTCCGAGCAAGATTGTCGCTGATGTGTCAGCGCTGTTAAGGACAGATAAATGGACGAACACGACGATTTCTTTGAAGACGAGGATGAGCCATTAGAGGGCTACTGCATGCGCTGTAAGATCTCGGTCGAGATCGAAAATCCGCAGCCTGTGTGGACGCGGCGCGGTATGCCTGCGACTCGCGGTGAGTGCCCGGAATGTGGCGGAACCGTGTTTCGCATGGGGCGCACCGAAGCCCACAAACGCATGAACCGGCCTGAAGCCGTGCAGGTCGCCAGTACAC
>JAIOHN010000754.1 GCA_019912985.1 Anaerolineae bacterium
ACACTACTCTGTAAGGGGCCATCGTGACCTGCGCTATAGATCGCAGTTGACCAGTCGTCATCACGCGCCCATAGCAACACGATTGATAATACCTGTAAGAACTCATCAGCGTCTTGTCCACGCTTCGAACGAGTAAATGAAGGTAGTAAGTCAAGCAGTGGTTTGTAATGAACCGCTTTGCCGTTAAAAGCCGGATCAAGCCGATAAAAATTAAAGAGGCTCTTGGTACAAGCCAGCCCCATTATCTGCTGGTTTTCTCCGACAATCGGATCAACATGATTATCTTCCATCCAACCGCATACTAGCTCAACCGCTGTTTCTAACTCGTAACGTGAGAGAGTCAAAATCATCCAAATAATTGTCATAGTAATATCACGGGGATGGCGTGCCCGGGTTATATCACCAAGCTGTGCAATCCACTGATCGATCTGTGCTTTGACCGAAGCCTTGTCTTGTAAGTCAAAATCTGAACCAACACCGAAATCTGACTCGCGCCCTTCCCATATACTAACGAGGTCTTGATGCCATAACTGAGGTTCCATTTGGTGCAGCATCTTGCCAATACTGCCACTTAACGAACGCTCGATCACATCCATTTCATTAAGGAACGTGCGATCAGACACGCCAATCACGCCTATGTAATCCTCAACCTGCACTGGACTAGAGAAACGTTTCCTCCCACTATCGTGCAGTTGTAGCAACACCTGTTGGTTTAAATCGTCAATAATCTTTCTTTTGTTTGGGCTGATGATGAATAGCTTCCGTTGCCATGCCCAACTTCCAACTTGCTCTGATTTGCGTGCTGCTTCGATATTTTGACGAGCTTCCTCTTTTTCCTTGTCAGTGTAGAGAGGATCATTGATGATTCTGAGCCACTTCGGATCAACGGATTGCGTGCTCGTATTAGTAGTCGCCGCACTAAGCAAATCGGGCAAATCAAGCAAATCCGGATGTACACCATCATGTTCGAAAACCTGCTCTATAGGAGACAGAACAAGCACAAAATGAGTCTTTTCAGGATCGATCAGGGCTTTACCACTGCTATCTTTGGCTTCTAAGAGTGGAGCAAGCAGTCGGCTACGTGTACGGCGTGGGCGCAGTTCACGTTGTTGCAACTGGATCTCATTTTCATGCAGCCCCATTCTTTTGATTCGTTTAGTAGAACCTAGTCGGTAGATATGCAGGGGGGCGATCACCGCAAGACGTTGAATAATACGATAGATCGACTGATAATATCGATCCCAGTTATACTGACGTAAGCCGCCATCAATTAGAACGACACCATAGCGTGTAGCTGGTAGATCAACCAACTGTCCGTCCAGTATATAAGATCGAGCAAGTAGCGCGTGCGATACCTGTCGAATATCAGCAAATCTAGAATCGATCCATCCTTCTGTAAAAAGAAGCTCACGTAGGAGGGGGCGTTGACCATGTGTTGCTGTATTGAACAAATTCAAAAGCTGTGGATATACTTCATCCATCCACAGCTTTTGACCTTCTTTATTAGGTTGTCTAGTGCTACCGCTGAGAATCCCGTACCAATCCCTTATTGAGCGGAAAGCTTTGCGAATTGGACTAGTCTGCAATAAAGCTTGTGTTTCAACAAACTCAAAGTCGAAGGGGATATCTTTAGTGCGATAATATTTCCAGACTCGATCACTCCAAGTGACGTTACGAATCAACGTATAGGCATTGAGGGACGTAGTGCTTGACTGAAGCAACAGCGGTAACAAAGATAGTAGTGGGCGCAGCGTATTCATAACACTAAGTCGGTTGTTACGCTGTTGACGAGATGCCGTAAGTTGCTTGGGTTTCGTCTTTTTCTTTTCGCGAGTAGCCGGATCTGCGATATGTTCTTCTAAGATTTGTATCTGGTCTTGCTTTGCGTCTGCGTCTGCATCGATAATATCGACTTGGTCATTCACATGTTTGCCAACGGGCCGTTCTGCCTCCTGATTCGTTATGTTATCGACTTCATCGCTTTCAGAATCGGATTGGTCACCATCAAGCTCGCTCTCAGCTTCATCATTTTCTTCGTCGCTATCCAAATCGGTCGTTGCTAATTCACCAGCATCTTCTTCTGTTGCATCGACAGGGGTGAAGTCATGCTCGGAAATCTCGTCATCGTCGGAATCCGATTTGTGCGCGTCATCCTCAACAGATTGTGTTCTCTTGATGTCACGTGAAATGGTTTCCTGTTGCTCGTAAAGCAAGTTAGCCGCCATAACGCCAACATGCCAGGCCATGCTGTCTAACGAGTGACGTCGTTCACGTCGTTTGCGCTCATTTTGATCACGCCACTCAGAATCATCACTACTGGCTCCATCTTCAAGTGAAAGCAGATGTGCGATAGCCCGATCCTCTATGTCGTCTTCACCTGTATCACCGTGCTTCACCTCTGCTATTCCATGTTCGAGCCATGTGCGTACTATCGCAACTACATCTTCCGGGTGCGAATGGATTAGTTCGTCTAACATGAAAATGAGCGATAGAATGCTACGTTCAGTGATGTGCAAAGCGTGCAAAGCGATCGTTTGTTGCAGGGCTTCGAAAGCATCCGAAGCCTGGTTGTCCGTAATTGCCTTATCACCCTGTTCTTCACGTACCCTAGTAATAATTGAATGTAACTCAACCTGGCTTTGTCTATCATATTCATCAATATAGAGATCGAAGCGACCGCTCTGCTCTCCCATGTCGATTAGATAATTCCGCAGCTTAGCCCGTAGCTCTGAGCCTGAATCACCACCAATTAATGAACCGTAGATTTCACGAATTACTTGAATACTGGCATAGAAAGTGTCCGGATTGTTCTGACTTGTGATATCATTCTCATCTTCATCGGCATCTCCCTCACTCTTATGTGGGTATATCCACTGCCCTAGAACGTCCAATATGAGTGTGTAATTGCTTGGGTCACGGGCAACAGGCCTCATCATGTGACCTACTAATTGCTTCACGCGGTAATCATTGTCAAAGGTCAGTGTGTTCAGAAGCACCCGCAGTTTATTCTCACGTTTTACTCCGATGTAACCGACGAGATTTGCCAACACCTCGCGAACATTAACAAACATTGGGCGTGGGATATCTGGATTGCCGATATACTTGAACACAGCAGGATTCAAATGAGATGCATTTTGATCAATATCATTAGGGGCAATTTGATCTACGAGCATCTCAGCTAAAACCCATAACAACCCATAATAGTTGTCGATTTCAACCTTTACGATGTGATCCCGAACCACTGGATCGCTGAACTCAATAATTTGATTATTATCAATAATATTACCATCAGCCAGTATATCTTGAATGCCGATACGACGTGGGTCAATGAATATTTTTTCCCCATCCATACCTGGCTTGCGTCGAATCATCTGAATGAAGCTGTAATAAATTTCTTCCGCCTGATGCAATTTGATTGCGTAGCCATTTTCTTCCAAAAGTGCCACCAGCATCACGAAAACTTTGGTGTTCATGTCCAAGTCACGAAACCACCGTCTCAAGGTGCTGGTCTGGCGGTTCGTTATCTGCCTGATAATTATGTTCAGAGCTTCGACACTCTCGGGTGGATCGCGCTGGATGATACTGAATAGCGTTGCGATTTGTTTTGGTCGGGCCAACATTCGGATGATTTCTTGCCGATTTTCACGCAACAGTGCGACAACCGGTTCATCATCCTCAAAAGCGCGATAGTGGAATCGGATATGCTTCTCCAGAACTGCATTCAAATCGATGCCTGTGGTGCTGATTTTGTTAAACTCGATGTGATGCTTGTTGAATTCTTCGGAAGGAGTGGTCGTAAGAATGAGATAGGCTTTTTCTTCGGTCAATGCTTCCTGATACATATTTACAGTCAGGTCAGCAAGCGACTCGATCTTGATCCCTAATTCAGTGAAATCGGGAATGATGTAGATACAGCCGGGCTTAAAGTCTCTGTGAGAGGTAATATTGCTCAAATTATTTACAGTATTACCCTGGGAC
>JAIOHN010000755.1 GCA_019912985.1 Anaerolineae bacterium
ATCGCACCTTAGACGAGATCGAGCACATCCTGCCGGAGACTTATGCCAATGGGAAAGCGCGCGTGCTGCTGAATGTACTGTTCCCACGCAAGCGCTCCTGGGTGATGCCGCTGGCATGATGGGGTATAGTGGACGCAACCAGCGAAGGAGTCACGATGGAGCAGCGTCAATCTGCTAACGAATATTTCCGCACGATTCTGCTGACAGTCGTCGGCCAGGCATTTGCGGCGGCGGGCTATGAGCTTGAGCAGCAGCCGGTGAAATGGGCCGGAGGTTTGTTCCGCTTTGCCAAAGCGCTGGATAACAGTCTGTATGGCTTTATCGTCTTTCAGGTGCTGAGCTTTAGCGATAACGAGTGGGCCTCAGGGGTGCCGTCGCGTTTCCGGGTGTCATTGGTGCGCAGCGATTTATCCGATGCCAGTCGCACCAGCACACATCCGCAGTATGCGCGCCAGACATTGAGTGAGCTGGTCGTGAATGATTTTGGTGTTGCGATCCTGCCGGACGCTGATCACTGGTGGCAGTTCCGCACGACAGAGGAACTCGGCCAGGCGCTGGCGGAAGCCGGTCACCTGGCGGTGGGTTATGGCATGCCCTGGCTGGCTGGTGATCTGGTGCCGCCGGAAGGTTAGGATTGGCACATAACGTTGACAGTTTGCCGTGTTCTCATGATACAATCCTGCCTATGATGATACGAATAACCTTGCTGATCCTGGCGCTCGCGTTGGTGAGCGCCTGTAATTTATCCCAACCTGAAGTGATTTATGTGACGGCTACGCCGGATGCGACGGCAACCGCCACCCAGCCCCCGCCGACAGCCACCATCCCTGCCACGCCAACTATCGAACCGGCGACTGTGCTCAACCTCGCTGATAATTTTCTGACCAACGGCTATTTTGAAAATGCCGTGATGACCTATCAAACCGTGCTTGATCAGGGTGCGCCGCCGGAAATTAGCGCATCGGCTGCCTTTCGTTTGGGCCAGGCTGCCCTGCAAGAGGGATTGTTTGAGCAGGCTGAGGCCAGTCTGACGGCCTTTATCCAGCAGTTTCCGCAGGATGCGCGTCTGCCGCAGGCCTATTTTCTGCGCGGCGATGCTTACCTGGGGCTGGCACGCTGGGCGGAAGCCAGCAGTGATTTTCAGCAATATCTCGCGCTGCGCCCTGGGCTGGTAGATAGTTATGCCTATGAACGGCTGGGCGATGCTCAGCTTGGCCTGAGCCAGTCTGAAGCGGCCTTAGCCAGTTATGGTCAGGCGGTGGAAGCCAGTCGGTCGCAGGTGCCGCTGCTGGCACTGCGGGAGAAACTGGCCCAGGTGCTGCTGAGCGCCGGGCAGGTAGAAGCGGCGCTGGCGCAGTATGATGCCATTCTGACTAAGGCCGAAAACGCGCCGTATAAGGCATTGATCGAATATACAGCGGCCCAGGCGTTAATCAACAGCGGTGATCTGGAAGGTGGCCTGACGCGGATGCAAATGGTCTTTGAGACTTATCCCGAGACAACCCAGGCTTATCAAGCCATGCAAACGCTGCTGGCGAATGATGTGGAACTGAGCCAGTATGACATCGGGCGTGTCAGCTACTTCTATGGCGATTACGAAGGCGCGATTGAGGCATTCAATACCTACTCGACGCAGCAAGCGCTGACCGAAATCCCGGCGGAAATGCAGATGCTGCTGGGGCGCGCCTACCGCGAATTGGGCAACGGCCCGGCGGCAGAGGTCGCTTTCCGCACGGTTGTCGATCAATACCCGCAGGACCCACTGTTTGGGGAAGCGCTGTTGGAACAGGGGCGTACACGCTTCATGTTAGGGGATATTCCCGGCGCGATCGAGCGTTATCTGGAAATTGCGGATACCTATGATTATCTGGATGCTGCGGCGGAAGCGCTGTGGCGGGCGGGTTATCTCTATATCACCAACGACGATCCTGTGGAAGCACAGGTCATCTTTGACCAGTTGGCTGATGAATTCCCGGATACAGCACAAGCCCGCAGTGGGCTTTTCCTGGCCGGGTCTGCCGCGTACAGTCAGGGGCAGTTGACGCGTGCCGAGCAGTTTTTCTCCCAGTTGGCAACACTGGCGACCGGTGATGAACAGGCTGAAGCCTATCTCTGGGTGGGGCGGCTGGCGCTGCAACGCGACGATGAGAGCACTGCGCAGCAGGCATTAAGTCTGGCCGTGCAGGCTTCGCCGGATGGTTACTTCAGCGCGCGGGCGCAGGATCTATTGAGCGGCCAGGCCCCCTTTGCACCGCCTTCCGCATTCAAATTTCAGTTTGACGATGCCGCCGAAATCGCGGCGGCAGAAGCATGGCTGCGCCAGACTTATAATATCGAGCAGGAAGGTGACCTCTGGCCGCTTTCAGCAGCATTAGAGGCTGACCCGCGTATGGTTCGCGGTCGGGAACTATGGGCTGTGGGTGCGGTGGACGAAGCGGAAGTTGAATTTAGCGATTTGACTGATGCGTTTGAAGAGGATGGGCTGGCTTCCTATCAACTCGCGATTTTCTTCCGGGGACTCGGCGCGTACCGTGAGTCGATTGTTGCGGCGGCGAATGTCATTCGTATGGCGAACATTGGCACCCTGGAAGCACCAGCCTATATCGCCCGCATGCGTTACCCGTCCTACTATCTGGATGTGGTACAGGAGGTCGGCCAGCGGCGCAATATTGATCCACTGCTTTTATTCTCGCTGATCCGTTACGAAAGCCTTTTTGATACTTATGCGACCGCAGCGGCAGGTGAAAAGGGGCTGACGCAGGTTATCCCCGGCACTGCGGAGTATATTGCCAATCAATTGAACTGGCCCAATTATCAGCACAGTGTTTTGTTCCGGCCTTATGCTGGAATCGAGTTTGGCGCGTATTATCTGGATGAGCAGTTGCAGCGCTTTGATGGGAATGTCCCCGCATCGCTGGCGGGATACAACGCCGGACCGGGGCGCGCGGCAAGCTGGCTTGAAATCGCTGGTGGTGACCCCGATCTGTTCATGTCGACCATCACGATCGACAGTACGCGGGGTTACGTGCAGCGGATTTACAGTTCCTACAACATATATCGATCACTATACGGTGAGAGTAGTACTACGTCATCGGACGGGTGATAAGTGCCACGCAGTACCAGGCGTAGAATGACTAATGGCTCAAAACAGGCTCTAGCTTTCGCCGACTTCATCCCCGAGCATCAGGCGGACTTTTGCGACCAGGTCATGATGCAGGATAGGCTTTGGTAGATAGTCGTTCGCTCCGGCTTCAATGCCACGCATGATACTTTCGGCGTCACCTCGCGCAGAGAGAATCAAGACAGGGACTTGATGGGTATCGTTGCGCTCACGAATCACGCGGCACAGTTCAATACCATTCATTCCTGGCATCATCACATCCAGAATGATCAGATCAGGTGTGCTTTGGTCCAGGACGGCCAGCGCGGTATTCGCATCTTTTGCTTTAAGAACATTAAAACCGCCACGTTCCAGCATGATCCCAATAAGTGTGAGCGCACCAATCTCATCATCCACGACCAGGATTTGTTTTTTCATCGAAATGCCTCCGCACGTGTGGTGTGTGCTGCTTGAAATCTTTGCACAGGTTTATTTTACCGTACTGAATAGAGCAGAAAAATTAAGACAGGGTAAAGCCTAATTTTTCCTCAAGTTTACCACTATTTCCTGAAAGCACGCAACAAAGATTTCGCACTTCACCTTCATCGGATAGATTATCCTCCAAGTTACAAGGTGATGCGAGACCACCTTGTGGATATATTATTTTGTTGGAACGGAAATAAGTCAACAGAGCATTTCGTTTATTTCGAAATCCTTCATGTTTGAAATTTCCTGAAATGCTGATATTACCAGTTTTTATCTTGGACATATTCCAAATAACCCTCTAAAGTCCGCATTGTCAAGTCATCGAAACACATTCAACCTAAAACCCTCAATCATTAGGGGTGGATGCAACCTTTCTTTATCTTGTGCGTAATAGAAGTGTATAATGAACCACCTTAGATCAACGAAAGAAAAGTTCGGAGGGCGAAATGAGCCAGAATGCCTTTATTTCTGTCGAGTCAGTATCGAAGAATTATGGCAATTTCCGAGCTGTCGATCACGTCTCCTTTGATGTCTATGCTGGTGAAATTTTCGCGATGTTGGGGCCGAATGGCTCCGGGAAAACGACCACGATTCGCATGGTACTTGATATTCTCAAGCCCGATACGGGCCGAATCAGTGTACTGGGCGGTCCATTAACAGATGAGAAGAAAGACAGCATCGGTTATCTGCCGGAGGAGCGCGGTTTGTACCGCAATGCCTCCGTGGTTGATGTGATGGTCTATCTGGCCGGTTTGAAAGGATTGCCGCGCCAGGAAGCCAAAAAACGCAGCCTGGCGATGCTTGAAAAGCTGGACCTGGGCGAACACGCCAAGAGCAAAGTCAGCGAATTAAGTAAGGGTATGCAGCAGAAAGTTCAGTTCGCGGTCACGATTTTGCATGAGCCACAGATTATTATTGTCGACGAGCCATTCTCTGGTCTGGACCCGGTGAACACACTGCTCATCAAGGATCTGCTGCTTGATTTTAACAAGCAAGGCGGTGCGGTGGTGATGAGCACGCACCAGATGCACCAGGTCGAAGAACTGGCAGACCGCATGTTGATGCTGAGCAAGGGCCAGCAGAAGCTGTATGGGCCGGTCAGCGAAATCCGCGAGCAGTTTGCGTCTCATGCGATTGTGGTCGAAGGCACTGGTGATTGGTCCGCGCTGCCGGGCGTGGCCTCCGTCGAGACAGTACACAACGGGCGTGATAGCAATGTGCTGCACCTGCTGCCTGAAGCCACGGCGGACAGTGTGCTGGCGGCCATTGCGGCGTCTCCTGATACGCATATACGGCGATTTGAACTCGCTGTACCCAGCCTGAACGATATTTTTATCGAGGTGGCAGGGGGGGATCGCCATGACTAAGATTTTGATGGTCGCGAAACGGGAATATCTCTACAATCTGCGGCGGCCAGCATTTTTGTTCGCCGCTTTTGGCGCGCCGATTATCGCTATCGTCGCGATGGTGATCGTCGTGGGCGTGCTTTCCAACGATGCTCAGGATACCGAAAGCATTGGACAGGTGGGCTATGTTGATCAATCGGGCATCCTGGCTGATGCGGTTGACCAGCCGGAGGCATTTGCGCCGTATGATACGCGGGAAGCCGCACAGGCTGCTCTGGATGATGGCACGATCGGCGCTTACTTCGTAATTGATGACGGTTATATCCAGAACGGAAATGTCGAGGCAGTCAGTGAGCGCAGCATCCCGGAAGCGATCAGCGATGAGATGGATGCGTTTCTGGTCTCTAATCTCAGCAAGGACATTCAGGATGTCAA
>JAIOHN010000756.1 GCA_019912985.1 Anaerolineae bacterium
GCGCTGACTCTGGCTCAAGGGCTGGTTGGCTTTCCAACGGCGTATCGCCCGTATCAGGCGTTACGTCTTCAGCCATTCGCTAGTCCCCGCCAGATTCAGGTTGCCTGCGCCGCGCTGCACCACCGGTACGCCCGGCTGGAGCACTTTTACCCTTCGCGCCTTCTTTCTTCTCCTCGACTTCTTTTGGCTGCACGTGTGCGTTGAAGTCATCGGGGAAGTTCTTGATGGTATAAATAATCGGATTCGCGGCAAAGTCGCCCAGCGCGCACAGGGTCACACCGGCCATATTCTTCGCCACATTATCAATCAGTTTGACATCTTCTGGTTTAGCCTCGCCAGCCATGATGCGGTCAAGCACTTTGTCCAGCCAGTAGGTTCCCTCGCGGCAGGGTGTGCATTTGCCGCAGCTCTCATGCTTGAAGAACTTGGTCACCTTGGAGGCTACCCAGGTAATATCAACCGTGTCATCCATGACAATCACGGATGCGGACCCCAGGATCGTGCCAACTTTCTGCATATCCTCATAGGTCAGCGGGGTATCCAGCACTTCGTCACTGGCATGCACGATGGGGCCAGATGCGCCAGACGGCAAAATCGCCTTAAATTCATGGCCTTCGGGCGGACCACCAGCATGGTCGAACAGCAATTCGCGGAAAGTCGTCCCCAGTGGCAGCTCGTAATTGCCTGGGTTCTTCACATTGCCGCTGACACAGAAAATCTTGGTGCCGCTGCTCTGCTCAGTGCCGATCTTCTTGTATTCATCCGCACCATTCCGCAGAATCCAGGGGGCATTAGCCAGCGTTTCCACGTTGTTGACGACCGTCGCCTCACGGTAAAGACCGCCGCCCTTCTGTGCCGGGAATGGCGGGCGCACACGTGGCTGACCAAGTAAGCCTTCAAGGCTGTTGAGCAGCGCGCTTTCCTCACCACAGATGTAGGCTCCTGCGCCCAGGTGCGTATACAGGTTGCAGGTCCAGCCGCTATCCAGGATATTCTCACCAATAAAACCAGCTTCATAAGCCTGGTCGATGCATTTATCGAGATTGTGTGCAATATCCCAGAACTCACCGCGCATATAGATATACACCGCAGTCGCCTGGATCGCATAAGCGCAGATCATCGCACCTTCAATCAGCTGGTGCGGGTTGTTCTCCAGAATCTGGCGGTCTTTGAATGTGCCCGGTTCGCTTTCGTCAGCATTGACGACGACGTATTTGACCGGCTCACTCTGCGGGATAAAGCTCCACTTCACACCGGTAGGAAAGCCAGCACCACCGCGTCCCCGCAGACCGGAAGCTTTGACCATGTCGATAACTTCGGACGGCTTCATGCTGAGTGCTTTCTTGAAGCCTGCCCAACCCTCGTTATCCATGTAGACATCGAACTTATTGATGTCGGGAATGTCTTTTTCGCGGTAAATAATATTGATCGTCACGGTTTACGCTCCATCTTTCCGGTGCTACTTTTGCTCTTTGGCAAGTTCGGCACGCTTTTCCTCGATGAACTGCTTCATCTTCTCCATGTCCAGGTTCTCCATATAATGGAAGTTGCACTGGAGCATCGGCGCTTTATCACAGGCCGCGAGACACATCACATGCTCAACCGTGAACAGGCCATCGTCTGTGGTGCCGCCCTCTTCTACACCCAGATATTCCTTAAGTTCTTTGTGGAACGCTTCGGCACCACGCAGCGCGCAGGGAAGGTCTGTGCAAACCTGAAGCCAGTATTTCCCTTTTGGTTTTTCGGAATACATGGTGTAAAACCCGGCGATTGAACGAACCTGGGTGGGGTCCATCTCGCAAAGCTGCGCGACTTCATGGATGCCTTCTTCGTTGACGAAACCATATTCCTCTTGCGCGATATACAGCAGAGGCATGACCGCCGAGCGTTTATCCGGGTATTTGGAGAAGTGCTTCTGAATGCGTTCTTCGTACTTCTTATCGAGTATTGACATGTTTCTTTAATCCTTAGCGGTCGCAGTCGCCCAGCACAATATCGACACTGCCGATAATCCCCACGACATCCGCGATCATGTGGCCCTGCGTCAGAACAGGCAGCGCGCTAGTATGGATAAGCGAAGGCGTCTTGAAATGTACGCGGCGGGGCTTATTGCCACCTGTACCATGCAGATAGCAGCCTATCTCACCGCGAGGGCTTTCGATGGCAGCATAGACTTCTTCATCCGGCCCTGCGAAACCCTCTGTCCAGAGCTTGAAGTGATGGATCACTGCTTCCATACTCTGGCCAAGTTCAGCACGTGGCGGTGGGACAAATTTGCGATTATCCGAGCGGAACGGCCCCGACGGCGTCAGCTTCTGGTGGCCCTGCTGCAAAATCTTCACAGATTCGCGCAGTTCACGCACACGGCAGAGATAGCGATCATAAACATCGCCATGCTCACCAAGCGGAATTTCAAAATCGAACTGGTCATAACCACTGTAAGGCTGCGCTTTCCGCAAGTCCCAATTGACGCCGCTGGCGCGCAGGCTCGGCCCAGTCAATCCCCAGGCAAGCGCCACATCCGGGTCAATCACGCCGATTCCCTGCGTCCGGTCAAGCCAGATCGGGTTTTTCGTGAGTAGTTTTTCAAAATCATCAATCGCGGGTGGGAATGAGGAGAGAAATGCTTCCAATGCTGCCGGGAAATCGGGGGTAATATCACGCCAGAGCCCACCAGGACGAATGTAACTGCCCATCATACGCTGGCCGCTGAGCATTTCCAGCATATCCAGCACCTTCTCACGTTCGCGGAAGGCATAGAGCATCACGCTCATCGCACCCAGGTCCATCGCATGGGTTCCCAACCACACCATGTGACTGGAGATGCGCTGAAGCTCGAGCACAATCACTCGGATAAGTTGTGCACGCTCCGGCACATCCAGATCAACCAGTTTTTCCACAGCCATACAAAAGACAAGGTTGTTGGAAAGTGGTGACAGGTAATCCATACGGTCGGTACAGGTGACCGCTTTTTCATATGTTTTGGATTCGATGGTTTTCTCAATGCCGGTATGAAGATAACCAACATCCGGCATACAGGTGATGATCTCTTCACCATCCAGTTCCAGCAGCAAACGCAGCACACCGTGGGTGCTGGGATGGTGAGGCCCCATGTTGAGCAGCATGGTTTCGCCCGTAAAGGCACGCTCGGATACCAGGCCGCGCAGATCTTCTATGTTGCCTTCCCACTTGCCTTCTTGGATCTGATTTTCAGGCGACTGTATAAGTGCGCTCATGGTGGCTACTCCTTCGCAAGTGGCTTGTGTTTCAGGATTTCTTCGACATTAAATGAGAACTGCACCTGCTCGTAGCCCAGAGGATAGTCACGACGCAAAGGATAACCATCCCAGTCATCGGGCATCAACAAACGGCGCAGGTCAGGGTGACCGTGGAAAACAATCCCCATCATGTCGTAAATTTCACGCTCCAGCCAGTTCGCTCCCGGCCAGACAGTTGTCATCGTGGCAATCTCTGGCGCGTCTTCCGGCAGAAATACCTTGAGGCGGAGACGCCGGTTATAGAGCATAGAGAGCAAATGATATGAAATCCCGAAACGTTCGGGACGATCATAATCGGGATAATAGTCAACTGAACTGATATCGGAGAGGAAATTATAGACCAGGCCCGCTGTATCACGCAGATAGCGCGCCACATCCACGACGCGCTCCGGGCTGACGACGATCGTCGTCTCTCCCCGAAACTCCCGGACGTCCTGGACGGCATCTGGCATGGCAGATTTCACCGCCTGCACGGGGTCAAGTGGTTCTGGAATTTGCATAAGGATTTCCTATTCTGATGCTTGCTATGCCCACTCAGCGATGGTCTCGCCCTTCACCTTTTCCTGCAAGGTGAGGATGCCATGAAGTAGTTGCTCTGGGCGCGGTGGGCAGCCAGCCACGTACACATCCACCGGGATAATTTCATCTACGCCCTGCACCACGGCGTAATTGTTATATACACCACCACAGGAAGCGCAATCGCCCATAGAGATCACCCATTTGGGCGAAGACATTTGATCATAAAGCTGACGTACAACCGGTGCCATCTTGCGAGTCACCCGCCCCGAAACAATCAACAAGTCTGCCTGGCGCGGGGTCGCCCGGTTCAATTCCATCCCAAAACGGGACAGGTCATAATTCGAGCACTGCGTGCTCATGTATTCAATCGCGCAGCAGGCGAGGCCGAACAGCAGCGGCCACATCGCGCCCGTGCGCGCCCAATTTACTGCCTGATCAAGCGTCGTGGTAACGACACCCAGATTGCCCAGTTTCGATGTTACTCCCATTCCAACGCTCCTGATTTCCACTCGTAAACAAGGCCAACGGTAAGGATAAATACAAAGACGCCCATGGTAATCAGCCCATAGACCGCGAGGTCGCGGAAGATAACCGCCCAGGGTAGAAAGAAGATAACTTCAATATCAAAGAGGATGAACAGCACAGCAACAAGGTAAAACTTCACAGGCAAACGACGCACCGCCGGACCGATGGGGCGCATCCCACTTTCATACGGTGCCAGCTTCCGCGCCGAGGGGCGATGTGGACCGAAGATTGTGGAGATAAATAGGATCAGCAAGGCCACCAGCACGGAAATGACTAGCAGAGCCGCCACCGGCGCGAATTGTTGTAATGCCATATTTTTTCTCCGGGCGATTGTTCAATTTGGAGCAAATAAATCTTAGCAAGATTAGCATAACTTAACTACAGTGTCAAATATACCTCACCTGCGTAAATTTGCGAACAATCCAATGAAGAATTCGCGTTTGTACAACATTAAAACATGGTAAAGTAAGCGCACAAGTAATCTACGTAAAGAAGCCGACTTGTTGACATCGAGTATGTGAAATCGTTACAGTTGTGATCATCCTGTACTCAAAACATATCTATGATGGAACATAGCCATGACCACAGCGCAGAACGTTACGATCCCCGGTGGCACCGCCGGACTCAACGGTTATCTGGTCGCGCCAGCCGGAGACGGCCCCTACCCCGGTATTGTCGTCATTCATGAAGCATTCGGCCTGAACGATGATATTCGGAGCATTGCAGACCGTTTTGCGCAGGAAGGCTATATTGCGCTGGCGGTTGATCTGTTCGCGGGACGCAATCGGGTCATCTGCATGTTTCGGTTCTTCAGCAGCATGTTCACCAATGCGCTGAATCACGGTGGCATCCATGATCTGCGCACCACGCTGACCTTTCTGGAAAATCAGCCTAACGTGGACAAAAACCGATTGGGCGCGATTGGCTTTTGTATGGGAGGCAGCTTTGCCATTTCATGGGCCTGCACTGATGAACGATTGAAAGTCGTGGCACCCTTCTACGCTATGAATCCGCGTCCAATGGATGCCGTTGCGCGGGCCTGCCCGGTCGTCGGCTCTTACCCGGAAAAGGACTTTACGGCAGGTGCAGGTCGTAAGCTAGATGCCACGCTGGGCGATTACGATATTGCGCATGACATCAAAGTCTATCCCGGTGCAACCCATTCCTTCTTTAACGCAGCGGGTGGCGACGCCAATGAAGCTGCCGCCGCAGATGCCTGGGAGCGGGTCAAGGCATTTTTTGCGGAAAAACTGAGTTGAGGTCGAAGCGATACCTGTTTAATTTGCTGCTGTTTGTATTGGCGTTGATTGTAACAGCCATCTGCGTCTTCATATTATGGCTATGCGATCAACAAGCGAGGATATTTGCTTATCCGCCGCGTCATGTCGCGAGTGTAACTCCAGACGATTTCCAGGTTGAGGATTGGCGGGATATCCAATTTAAGACAACAGAGGGCATACCCCTTGAAGGTTGGTTCATTCCACCACAGCCAGGAAATGGGACAATCATTTTTATACATGGTCACAGCTCAAACCGGGCGCAACATCTTGCTGAGGCAGCCTGGCTAAACAAAGAAGGCTATGGGGCATTGTTGTTCGATCTACGCAATCATGGTACCAGTGGTGGAAATACCACCTCAATGGGGATGCTTGAAGCAAGAGACGTACAGGCAGCTTTTGATTTTTTATCCACACAGCCGGAAGTTCAACCTGAGCGAGTTGGACTCTACGGTACATCTATGGGCGGTGCTGCTGCGATTCGTGCAATCTCAGACATATCACCAGTCCGATTGTTGATCGTTGAGTCTACTTATGCCGATCTGGTTGGAGTGGTTGGTGAAGGTATTCATGCACGAACTAATTTGCCAGGATTTCCATTCGCACACATCATTACCTGGATGGTCGGCAATCTCACTGGAACAAACCTTTTTGACTTACAACTCATAGAGCATGTCCAGCAAATACAGCCTATACCGATATTAATTTTGCATGGCACCGCTGACCCGCTTGTTCCCTTACAACAAGCACAAAACCTGTACAGGGTGGCGAGCGAGCCAAAAGAACTGCTTGTTGTCGATGGAGGCATTCACGGAGGATTGCATACCGCAGCACCTGAGAATTATGAGCGTACGGTTCTGGATTTCATTACGCGCTTTCTATAACCTCATATAAGCAAGTTCACCTCTAACAAGTAACACGTTGATACACTGGTGGCGGTGAACGATTTCTCAGCAGTATATATTTTGCGACAGTTCAACCCCGCGAAATTTATCCACGACCACCTGCGGCAACGCGAGTAGACATCCTTCCTTTATACAGGTTTATAATGGAAAGCACTCAGAATCAAAACAGGCGGGTTTGGTAACCCGCCTGTTTTTCAGGTACGGCTATGCTTATGCTGGAATCAGAATCACCTGACCGGGAAAGATGAGGTCAGGATTAACGATAGAGGGATTGGCATCGAGTAAATCCTGAACCGTCTTGCCAAAATGTTTGGCAATGCTGGTCAGTGTATCACCCCAGACAACAGTGTAATAGAAACCCGGGAACGGGATTTTGTGCTCAATCCAGGCCGGACTGCGTCCATCAACCCACTCCCAGAGCTGGCCCTGATTGTTGACCGACCAGATATGGTCTTTGCTGACCGCGACCATCTGCACGCCACGTCCACCTGTTGCCGGGTTCTGCCATTTGTTGGCATCAGTCCAGCGCCAGAAATAACCATTTTCATCCACGATCCAGTGCTCCCAGGGATAAATACCACCACCGGGAATGAAATCAATATCCTGCGCTTTGCGCTCTTTTGCCTCCTGCCACAGGTTCTTGGCAGTGTCAAAATAGAAGATTTCACGCACACGATTTACACAATACAGATGGTCAAAGTCACGTAGTGCCACCTGCACCGCAATGCCACGAGGATCCGGTTCTTCCCAGGCGCTTGTGGAAAAATTGTACCGCCAGATGCGGCTCAGCACATCCACCAATGCAAAATCATTGCTATCCGTCCCGATCGCAACGTCAGTCGCCAGCGGGGCACCGATAAACGGGAACCAGGTGGTTCCGCCCAGGGGAATCACGAACACCTGATTGGAATGGTTCACACAAAAAGCATAAGTATTGTTGATCGCGATCTTCACAGCGAAGCCATCAGTTGGGGTACTCCAAGTCCGCGCGCCTCCGCCCGGATTAGGGGATACCCAGATACGCTCGGAATCGTCCACACACCACACATCACCATTCTGGTTGGCGGCGACGTGAACAACACGATTAGCCATAATCTTTCTCTCCTTAACCCCACATAAGTAAAAAAACAGGGCAGGCTTTAGCCTACCCTGGTACTGCTCACTTACATTTCGAGGTAATCGCGGAGTTGTCGGCTGCGAGTTGGATGACGTAGTTTGCGGAGTGCTTTGGCTTCGATCTGGCGAATACGCTCTCGTGTAACACCGAAGTGCTTTCCAACTTCTTCTAAAGTGTGATCCTGGCCGTCTTGCAGGCCGAACCGCATTTCCAGCACTTCGCGTTCACGTTCGCTCAGCACGCCAAGCGCCGAGCGAATTTGTTCTTTCAGGAGTTGACGACTGGCTGCATCGACTGGGCCTAGGACATTATCATCTGGAATAAAGTCTCCCAGCAGACTGCTGTCCTCCTGACCAATCGGCATTTCCAGGCTCATCGGCTCCTGGCTGATACGCATAATCTTACGGACTTTTTGCGCGGCACGGCGCAGCTTACGCTGCAAACCGGGATCCATGCGCGCCCCGGTACGCCGGATAAGCTTGATCGCGTCGGTTTCCTCCGGGGTAAGGAACTCCATCTCCAATGCAATTTGTTCAGCACTGGGTTCACCACCCAGTTCCTGAATCAGGTTACGCTGGATACGCATCAGACGATTGATCGTCTCGACCATGTGGACCGGAATGCGGATCGTGCGGGCCTGGTCAGCAATCGCGCGGCTGATGGCCTGCCGGATCCACCAGGTTGCATACGTGCTGAATTTGTAGCCTTTGGTGTGGTCGAATTTCTCGACCGCCCGCAGTAAACCGATATTGCCTTCCTGGATCAGATCGAGGAAGTTAATGCCACGCCCCATATAGCGCTTGGCGACACTGACGACCAGCCGAAGATTCGCACGTGTCAAGGCCTCGGTTGCCAGCACACTTTTCTGCTCGATTATATCAAACATATCGTGCAGGTTTTCCATCGCATATTCGTCGGCCAGCAGTGTTTCGCGGAATTCTGCCACAGGAGGCAGTCCATTGTTTTCCTTATAATAGCGACGAATATACATCTGCTCATCAAAGGGGACGACAAATACCGCCTGGGCCAGACTAAACACGTGCCGTGCCAGTTCGGTCCAGTTTTCATCGCGGCCCCAATCCTTCTGAGAGAGATAGCGACGAATATAGGAAGTGCCGCTAATATCCCAGGTCTCGGTAATCATCTGGATTTCGTCAATGATCGCGCGCAGATCTGGTGCTTCCACCTTAAAGGCCGGTGCGCCATCCACGATTTCTTCCCAGTCACGGCGGATATGCTCATAAGAAAGCTCTATCACGCGCACGGGATCAGGCAGGCCGCTTTCGCCAGCTTCATCGACTGATGACAGGGAGTCCATTATGGATTGCAACTGGCGCTCGGCAGCGATATGGATGCTCAGCCAGGTTTCGCGGTTGGTATCCAGCAGCGGGACCTGACCAATCTCCTTGAGGTACATGCGTACCGGATCATCCGCCAGACCAGTGACTTCGATATCAGGACTCTCGTCCTCCATATCGTCATCGTCCATGTCGTCCATGTCTTCATCGTCAGGATCATCAAAGATCACCAACATATCTTCTGAGTTACTGCTGCGGCGCTTGCCTCTTGTTGGCGTGACATCATCATCGTCGTCATCATCGTCGTCGTCATCTTCCAGATCGAAGTCTTCCGCATCGTCCATTTCAGCCAGTTTCTTAGGCGGTCTTTCCTGTGTATTTTTCGATTTCTTTGCCATGTCACTTTGCCCTCAAATTCATCACCACGGAACGGCAAGAGGGAAATCTCACCTTAGGATACGATTCGCGTTTGTCTTTTCAATTCATCGTCAATTAACCGCTTGGCCTTAATCGATAACATGATCTGGTTATTAATGTCGGACTGCGCCTCATTTTGCACATCCATCAGCAAAAATGTCAAATCCTCTCGCTCACGGCGCAGCCGCTGCGCCCGCAATTGCAGCGCACTGCGCACTAGTTCCCGCGTGTCGTCGGCGGGGTTCGCCTGCTTCAACACGACGCCCAGATCAACTGACAGCCCATGCCGCAAGCGGGGACGCAGCATTTCCATGGCGTTCGCGAGAATAACCTCAAAATCACTACGCAGGCCGTCCTCAAGATGGAAGTGTAGATATTCCATCGGCTCCATCTCATCCTGAGTTAACGCTGCCAGGAACAGAGACATCACAGCGCGATAGCTCCCCTGGCTGAAATCACCCTCATTCAGGTCGGCAAGCGGGCCATTAATCAGTGATTCGTCGCCATCCGCCAGTGAACGCAGCAAGCGGTTGACCTGATAATACAGATCAGGCTGGCGCAGCAGCAGTGCCAGTGTCTCAGCCTCATAAGGAATACGTGTGGCGGGTGATCGAGGTTTAGAAATGCGTACCGGTGCAGTCTCATCGCCCATATCCGGCGCATAGTAGGACTCATCCATGTCCAGCGGCGGAAATTCCGGCGGCTCAAGTGTGGTCATTGATGACTGTGATGGGCGTGGCGCACGTGACTTCTGAATGCGCTCCTGCTCATCAGCCCAGTAAAGCAGCTCACGCTCTGGGATGCGCAGCCTCATTGCCAATTTCTGCACGTTGTCTTTCACATACAGACTGTTTTCCGAAGCCAGCAGCAGCGGCAGCAAACGACGGGCCAGCGCCTCACGCTCCTGAACCGTTGCATTTTGCGGCAATTCAGCGACTTCCGTATCGACCACATAATCCGCGACCGGCACCGCACCTTCGATCAGCGACTGCCAGCGTGCAGGTGACTCGCGAATGAGGTCATCAGGGTCTTTGGCATCGGGAATCTGGAGGATGCGAATATCTGCCGCCAGTCGTCCGGTGTAGTCGGCTTGAAGTGTCTGGCGAGCGACTTCCAGGCTGCGCATGGTCGCGCTCTGTCCGGCAGCATCGGAATCAAGGGCCAGGACAATGCGCTGGGTATAACGCGGCACCAGCAGCTTGAGCTGCGCCTCGGTCATCGCCGTTCCCATCTGGGCGACCACATTCAAAAAGCCAGCCTGGTGCGCCTGGATGACATCCATATAGCCTTCAACAATGACGGCGGTCTCGGTGTCGCGGATGGCCCGACGAGCCATATCCAGACCAAATAATATGTGGCTTTTGTCGAAAAGCGGCGTCTGTGGCGAATTGAGATACTTTGGCTGGTCTTCATCGGCCAGCGCACGCGCGCCAAATCCGACCACCCGACCCCGCTCATCACGGATCGGGATCACCAAACGGTTGCGAAAATAATCGTAGACACGACCATTGTCACTGCGACGCGCCAGTCCCACCTCAATGAGCAAATCATCTTCATAACCCAACTGGTTGAGATAGTCACGTGTGCGTGTCCAGCCTTCAGGCGCATAACCGATGGCGTAGTTGTGAATGGTTTCATCACTAAAACCGCGTCGATCACGAGCATAAGCCAGCACCGCTTCCGCTAAAAACACATTTTCCTGATAGTAATCGGCGGCGGTCTGCATCAAACCGCGTAAATGATCAAGATGTTCTGTCTGCTCACGCTGTACCGGTGTCTGCGGTTCGACCTCAATACCAGCCTGCTTGCCTAGCTCACGCAGCGCCTCGGAAAACCCCCAGCCATGATACTTCATGGCAAAGCTAAAAACATCCCCACCTTCAGCACAGGCACCGAAACAGCGCCAGGACTGGGTATCCGGGTTGACCACGAAACTCGGCGTCTTTTCATTGTGGAAGGGGCAGCAAGCCTTGAAGTACCGCCCAGATTTCTTCAGCGGAACTACTTGCTGGATGTAGTTGACAATATCAAGACGGGCTTTGATCTCGTCGGTGACCGACATAGGGATGCTGATTCCTCGCTCACTATAGAGGGATTATACGTATGAGTGACCGCACATGCAACTCGCAAAGTTTACAAAATGCATTTATTTCACAATAAATTCAGAGCACTGCGTAGATGGCAGGCATCGACGACAATTTCGCTATAAAACTGCCTGAATGACTGCCAGTTGCGGATCAAAGGGATGAGCAAACGAACTGAAATGACTCACCCTTTTGTTATACACGATTAGCCTAAAATCCACTTAACTCGCTGAGGTCGGCACGACTATTTTGCAGCGCACCGATAGCTTGCAAAAGCCCCAGGCGATTATGGCGCACTGCTTCATCGTCGGCATTCACCAGCACATTATCGAAGAAGGCGGTCACGGCTGGCAGCATGGGTTCGAAAGCGCTCAGAAAAGCATCGACATTGCCACCACCATCCAGCTTTGATGCCGCAGACTTATAAGCCTCATAGAGCGATTTTTCCTGCGGCTGGCTCAGCAACCCCGGCTGAACCGAATAAAGCTGCGATTCACTGCGCGTGATCCGCACGCAGCGCGCGAACCCATCAAGCAGCGGAGTCCAATCATCACGCTGCACCCAGGCACTCAGCTCGCGGATGCCTTGCAGTGCACGGTAGGGATTCGATTTTTGCTCCTTCAGTACCGCCGAAACCACATCCGTAGGCCAATCCTGCTCCTGGAAGAAAACACGCAAGCGTCCGGCGATAAAGTCCAACACCTGCGCCTGAACTTCCTTAGAGACTTCAATCGGCTGCGCAGCGGCTACCAGTTCCACGGCCTGTGCCAGATTGAGGTCGATCTCTTTTTCGACCAAAATCTGGATGATACCCAGGGCAGCACGACGCAACCCGTAAGGATCGGCGTTGGAACGCGGTGCCAAACCCGCAGCGAACAACCCTACCAGGCTATCCAGACGATCCACCAGCGCCATTAGTGTCCCGGCAGGACTGGCAGGCAGTTTGTCATCAGCGTTGCGTGGCAGCCAGTGCTCAAAAATCGCATCGGCCACATCTGGCGGATACCCCTCCAGCAGCGCATATTCACGGCCCATGGTCCCCTGAAGCGAGGTCATCTCAACCACCATCTGCGTGGCGAGGTCCGCCTTGGCAAGATGTGCGGCCCGCTGCGCGATCCCAACAGCCGTGGCATCAAATTTGAGCAAGTTACCCACCGGCTCAACCAACGCAGTGAGGCGTTGGTTCTTATCCAGCATTGAACCAAGCTTTTCCTGGAATGTCAGCGTTGCCAACCGTGGGAGATAATCCTCTAAGGGCTGTTTGACGTCTTCCTTATAGAAGTAGTCGGCATCCGAGAAGCGCGCGCGCAATACATGCTCATTACCATGCACCACATTTTCGAGATGCTCATCATCACCGTTGCGCACCGTGATGAAGTACGGCATAAGATGGCCGCTCTCGTTTTCGAGCGCGAAATAGCGCTGGTGCTTACGCATCACTGTAATGAGGACTTCACGCGGCAGCGCCAGATGTCGTTCATCAAAGCTGCCGCGCAGCGCGGTCGGCGCTTCGACCAGATTCGTCACTTCGTCGAGCAGCGCGGGGTCATCCGGAATATGCCCACCCACTTCTTTCGCCAGTCCGGTAATATGTTCCAGAATCAGGGCGCGGCGCTTTTCGTGGTCCAGGATAATGTGATTGGCCTCAACGTGCTTGTAGTAATGCACAGCATCGAGCACTTCGCGCTCTGGTGAGCCATAAGGACGTAGACCGCGTGTGGTTGTGCCGCTGGCAACTCCGGCATACACAAAGGGAATCACTTCCTTGCCGAAGAGCGCCAGAATCCAGCGGATGGGCCGCGAGAAACTCACACCGGATGCATTCCAGCGCATACTTTTGGTGAAGTTTATACTGGCGATCAGCCTAGGCAGCGCTTCGGCCAACACTTCAACTGTGGGACGGCCTTCCGTTTTTACCTGGGCCACGACATATTCACCGCCATCCACTTCCATCACTTGCAGCGCTTCGACGGGCACCCCTTTCCCGCGTGCAAAACCCTGAGCGGCTTTGGTAGGTTTGCCATCCGCGTCGAATGCGCGGCTGGCAGGCGGCCCCTTCTCGACTGTCTCCAGATCGGGCTGACGTGCAGCGACATTTTTGGCGTGAATTACGAGGCGGCGCGGTGTCGCACTGACTTCGACATTGTCATAGGTCAGATGTAGTTCATCGAACAAGGTTGGGACATCACTCTGCAACTGCGCCAGTGCATCATCCACATCATCTGCTGGGAGTTCCTCAACACCAATTTCCAGCAGGACATCCGCTGGTTTGGCTGCGGGTTCTGGCAGCGGCGCAGGATCGGGCAGAGGCGACGCATCCCACAGGTTGTTATGAATGGGATAATTCAGCTCTTCACGCTGGGTCACAAAAGCACGGGCGATATCGCGTGTCATATCTCGCATCCGGCGGAAATAACTCGCGCGTTCGGTGACACCAATCGCGCCACGCGTATCCAGTACGTTAAACAGATGGCTGCATTTGAGTACATAATCATAAGCAGGCATGACAGCCCCTGCTGCCAGCGCACGTTTGTGTTCACTTTCGTAGATGTCATAGACCTGACGCAGGCCATCTACATCTGCGATTTCAAAATAATACCTGCAGTGTTCAATTTCACTCTGCAAAAAGACATCACCATAGGTCAGGTCGCCCAGCCAGTTGATGTCCCAGACTGCATTCTTGCCCTGCAAAGCCAGTGCGATACGCTCCAGGCCATAAGTGATTTCCACTGAAACCGGATTCAGTTCGAGGCCGCCTGCCTGCTGGAAATAGGTAAACTGGGTAATTTCCTGGCCGTTGAGCCACACTTCCCAACCAAGCCCCCAGGCACCCAACGCCGGACTCTCCCAGTTATCCTCCACAAAGCGGATGTCCTGCTCACGCGGGTTAAGCCCCAGGGCTTCCAACGATTGGAGATATAGTTCCTGCGGATTGCCAGGATCGGGCTTAAGGATGACCTGATACTGGAAGAACATCTGCATACGATTGGGGTTTTCACCATAGCGACCATCATCGGGGCGGATGCTCGGCTCAACATAGGCCACGCGCCAGGGTTCGGGACCCAGAACGCGCAGGAGTGTCGCTGGATTACCGGTACCAGCGCCTACCTGGACATTGTGAGGATTCCAGAGCACACAGCCCTGTGCTGCCCAGAACTCATTCAATTTCAAGATTACCTGCTGGAAATTCAGTGGTTGCGTCATCTTCCGTCCTGACTGGTTTTGCTCGGTGGTAACGACCTGTATTATAGAGGGAGAAGAAGGGATTGACGAGGTTCAAGACGGCCCATATTCACGACATTCTGATCCTTTTCAGTACTGGCATCACATCCAAAGTCAGTGATAATTACGTAGGGATGAAAAGCAGCACAAAGTGCATCGTGACCGTATGAACAGGAGGTTTGGGTGATGTCCCGTACTAGGAAGATCATTTATGGCATTGTGGCATTAGTGGTGATTGGGTTAGTGGCTGGCGTGCTGATCGGCAATCTCGCGGTCGTACGCGCCAATCCACCCATCACTTACGAGGTTCAATGGAATTCGCCAGAGACAGAAGCTCTGGTACGCCGCGCCTGCTTCGACTGCCACAGCAATGAAACAGTTTGGCCCTGGTACAGTTACATCGCTCCACCTGCACTGCTGGTGGCTCATGATGTTGAGGAGGGTCGCGGTCGCATGAATTTCTCAACCGGGCATGAACTCGATGCGGATAAGATGATCGAGAACATCGAAAAAGGGGCCATGCCCCTGCCCATTTATCTGACGATGCACCCGGAGGCTAATCTGACTGCCGAGGAAAAAGCAACCCTAATTGATGGGCTGACCCAGACTTTTGGCGCTGGACAGGGCGGTGGCGATGATGGCCCCGGCGTGAACGCCACCCCTGAGGTCAATGAAACACCAGAAGTCAACGAAGAATCCGAGGAATCGGAGTAATACTATAATAAGGGAGAGGCAGATTTGCCTCTCCCTGCGACCAAGACGACCCGAAAGACGTAATGCGTTATATTCCTTCAGCAAATACGCAACGGATGTCGAACTATCGGGTTATCTATAATGATCATGAAAATACCCTGGAAACAATCCAAACAACCCAAGCAAGATCTCAGCACACTGGCCGATACAGAGCTGGTGCAGCTGGCAAAAGAAGAGCAAGAAGCGTTCGGCGTGTTATACGAGCGGTATGTCGGCAAGATTTATAACTATGTATATTATCGCACCGGCAATCATCATGACGCCGAAGACCTGACCGCCATGGTGTTTTACCGGGCGATGGGTCACATTGAAAACTATACAGAGCGCGGCGTACCTTTTCAGGCGTGGTTGTACCGGATCGCGCATAATCTGGTCGCCAACTGGCACCGCGATCGCGGACGACGCAAAATTATCGCACTGGAAGATTTTATCGGGCCGAGTCCGCAGAGCGAGACACCGGATACGCAGGCTGAGGATGAGGAAGAGCGCGAGATTTTGATGCGCGTCATCCGCCGCCTGCCCGAAGAACGGCAGCAACTTTTAATTCTGAAATTTATCGAGCATTTATCCAACGCCGAAATTGGGCAGATCATGGACCGCACAGAAGGCGCGATCAAATCGCTCTACCACCGGACCCTGATCGCCCTGCGTGAAGAACTTCAACTTTATGAAGCAGGTCACATTAACCACGAACAAAGCCTAGAAAGTTAAACTGTCACTATGACTCAGCCATCCGAACTTCAAAATCTCCTCTCCGCTGTGACTGATGCCATTCTCGCGGAGGAAGCCGACCTGGATAACATCCTGGCCCAGTATCAGGTCCCCCGCGAACAGGTGACCGGCTTTGTAGCACTCATTAAAAATCTTCATCAGGCACTGGTGGGTGTTCAGCCTTCCAAGCGGTTCGTGCGACGATTGAAGCAGGACCTGATTGCCACCGGCAACGTCAATGTGCTGGTACGGGTGCGAAGCCTACCGCCACGGGTGCAAATTGCAGCGGGAATCGCGCTGGTTGCAGGCTTCATGATTATCTCACGACGGCGCTTAATGACCGACGCGCAGGAAGAAACACAGGAACGTGTGCCAGCCTCGTAATGAAGCTGATACAAACATCTTGACACAACTCCCTAAGTTAGGTTATACTACACGTTCGCATAACCTCATTTGATAGTCTCTATTTGATGGGACCATATTCTGATTCAACAGCAAAATTTTAGGCCTCAGCAGGCAACAAACGGATGGACTGTTGCTTGCGTAAATCTGTTTTGCCCCCCCGTCTCGTCGTATCGTAAGTTAAACTGAGGAGCGGTGCACCGTGCAATTGCGAAATACTATTAAGAACTATGCCCGGACTCCCGATGTGCAGGCGTTGCCTTCTCTTATCGAAGTCCAACTTGAGTCATTCCGGTGGTTCTGTGAACAGGGGCTGGCTGAACTGTTCGATGAAATCAGCCCTATCGAGAGCTTCAACGGCCAGCTCAAGCTCTATTTGCCGGGCAACAGCCGCGAAGCGCAGGAATTTGGCCTGAGCTATTGGTTTGAGGAACCGAAGTACAGCGAAGAGATCTGCCTGGAACGCGACATGTCGTTTTCCGCTCCACTTTATGTGCGAGTTGCGCTGGTCAATCGCGAAGCTGGTGAAGAAGTCGTTATCTCCGACATCTTCATGGGCGACTTCCCCCTCATGACTGAAAAAGGCACGTTCATTATTAACGGCACGGAACGCGTCGTTGTGAGCCAGTTAATCCGGTCACCGGGTGTCTACTTTGATGCCGAGGAAGACCGCACCACTGGTCGGCGCATGTCCAATGCCAAACTCATCCCGGACCGTGGTGCCTGGATGGAGTTCGAAACGCGGAAAAGCGATTATCTCACAATCAAATTCAATCGTAAGCGGACGGTCCCGGTGACCATTCTGCTGCGCGCCCTGGCCGCTGTCAGTGATGGCCTGGATGATGAACTGGTGCCGATTAAGACCGGCACAGACGAAGAACTGCTTGAGCTGTATGCCGCTGTCGATACGGACCCCGATCGTCCCTATGTCGCCAGCTCAATTAAAAACGAACCCACCTGGGAACTGAAGAAAGATCAAACGATTGCGGAAGCGGCGCTGATCGAATTTTATCGCCGCATGCGCCCGGGCGACCCGCCCACACTGGACAACGCCCGCGATTATCTGGAAAGCCAGTTGTTCGACCAACGGCGTTACGATCTGGAGCGCGTTGGCCGCTATAAGCTGAACCAGCGCCTGCAAATTGACCGTGTGATGCCGCGCTCAGTGCGTACCGTGACCAAGATGGACATCGTCAAGGTCGTGGAGCGCATGATCGCGATCAACAATAACCAGGTAAACCCGGATGACATTGACCATCTGGGTAATCGCCGTGTAAAAACCGTGGGCGAGCTAATTCAGAACAAGCTGCGTATCGGCCTGCGCCGGACAGAGCGCGTCGTGAAAGAGCGCATGTCCATTCGTGAGTCGGATAATCTGACACCGGTTGCGCTGGTGAATATCCGCCCGGTGGTGGCCGCCATTCGTGAATTCTTCGGCTCATCACAGCTTTCCCAGTTCATGGAGCAGACCAACCCGCTGGCCGAACTGACGCACAAGCGTACGCTTTCGGCACTTGGCCCTGGCGGTCTGCGGCGTGAACGTGCAGGCTTCGATGTACGTGACGTGCATCACAGCCACTATGGTCGTATCTGCCCGATTGAGACGCCAGAAGGCCCGAACATCGGCTTGATTGGACGTCTCGCCAGTTATGCGCGGGTGAATGAATACGGCTTTGTCGAAACCCCCTATCGCGAAGTCATCAAGTTCCTGGCACCGGATGATCCCAATATTATCGGGCGCACGGTTCGTGACGACATCGAGGACGCTAAAGGCAAAGTCATCGCAGAAGAAGATCAGGTGATTGATCGCGAATTGGCGGATAAACTTGCCAAAGCGAAAATCGAAAAAGTGGCAATTATGCCCTTTGTCACCAGCGATATCCTGTATCTCTCTGCCGACCAGGAAGACAATTTCGTCATCGCGCAGGCTAACGCTCAGCTCGATGATATGAAGCAGTTCGTGAACAAGCGTGTTTCCGTGCGCATCAATCAGAAATTCCAGGTGCTGCCGGTGCAGCGTGTGGATTACATGGACGTCGCGCCACGCCAGATTGTCGGCATCAGCGCTGCGCTCATCCCCTTCCTGGAACATGACGACGCCAACCGTGCACTGATGGGTTCCAACATGCAGCGCCAGGCGGTGCCGCTGCTGAAACCAGATGTTCCGATTGTCAGCACCGGTATGGAAAACCAGGCGGCGTATGACAGTGGTCAGGTGCTGGTATCCGAC
>JAIOHN010000757.1 GCA_019912985.1 Anaerolineae bacterium
TCAGCATCCTGTTCGCGTTTCTTCGCCTCCAGCTTGTCCATCAAGGCACGTGCTTTTTCGTTGTTCGGGTTGATCACAAGCACATTGCTGAGGCAGACACGGCGTTCTTCATCGGTTGTGACAACTGATGCCAGCCAGTACCAGCCGCGCTCGTTGTTTTCATCCAGTTCGACAACCTGCTCGAATAGTTCGCGCGCTTTCGCCTTATCACCTGCGCGAGCGGCCTCAATGCCCTCACGCAGGAGCTGCTGAACGTCTATTTCCTCGCTCAAGTTCGGTTCCTTTCAGTCAGTTCTGGAGCAGACGCAAACTCAAATCAGGATAAAAATCCAGCGATTGATCATCGCGGGCTGTATTCGTAATGCGCTGCAAGCCAACACCACGGATGTCAATCATATAACTCTGGAAGTGGTCGTCCTGGCGATTGGAGATAAAACCAATCCAGTTGCCATCGGGCGAGAAGGCTGGCGAACGGTCTTCCGCCTGCCCATCATCGACCGTCACCAGATTGGGATTGGTCCCATCGGCATTCATTGTATAGACATCGCTATCGCCCGATTCATCATTGATATAGGTGATCCGGGTGCCATCCAGCGACCAGCGCGGCGCGAAGCTGCTGCCGCCTGATACACCCAGGCGCACCGGTTCAGCCGGGTTCAGTGGGTCCATGCTGAAGAGCTTGGTAAGCCCTGGCGATTCCCGGTCGGAAGCAAAGATGATCTGGCTGCCATCCGGTGACCACGCCGGATCACGATCAATCACACCGTCGTTTTCCGTGAGCTGGCGCAAGTTATTGCCATCTTCCGTGATCACCCAGATTTCATCATCGCCATCAAAATCACTGCTGAATGCCAGTTGGATACCGTCTGATGCCCAGGTTGGGCTGGATACTGTGCTGCCCAATGTGGTGAGCTGTTGAGCATTGCCAGGGTTATCCACAGGGGCAACGAACAACTCAGAAGCGGGGTCGCCATCATCATTGGTGACATCACGCACAAAGGCCACCCGTTCGCCACTGGGATCATAAACCACATCACGCACATTACTGCCCAACTGCTCAATACCGCTGCCATCGGCCTGCATCTGGTAGAGATCGCCTTCGGTGGCATCCGGTTCCAGGCTGGTAAGGAGCATCTCGAAACCGGAAATCGGGTAAGGCGTCGCGCTAGGTGTCAGAGTCACGGTGGCAGTGGGCGTAAATGTAGGCGTAAATGTGGGTGGAAGCGCATTCGCGGTAAGATCCCGCGTCACGATGACGCGGAAGGGTGTTGGCGTATCAGTAAATGAGGCGGGGTCCGGTGAGGGTGTTGGCGATGGATTAAAGGCTGCCGCCGCCGCTTCCTCTGGATTGACTTCGGTTGGTGGATTCAAAATATTATTCTGCTGTGCAAAAACAAGCCCAAATACCACCAGCGCGATCACCCCTACCAATGCAATCGCCCCCACGATGATGAAGCCTGTGCTCGGCCCGCTGGCACGAGTCTGGCGCGTGGCTGGCTGCTGTTGGCGCAGCCGGTTCACGACCCGCCGTCCTCGTTCAGCCGAAGCACTTGACGAACCGCCCCCCAGCCGCCGCAGTGCTTCCTGCGCCCGCGTATTATTGGGGTTGATCCGCAGTGCATTTTCCAGGCAGCGGCGGCGCTCAGCCACATCATCCACAGACGATGCCAGCCACATCCAGGCCAGTTCGTTATCAGGATCGTTGGCGACGACCTGCCGCAGCAGCATTTCTGCCGCCTGGCGATCACCACGCCGGGCTGCTTCAATTCCTAATCGTAATTGCTCGTCTTGGTTAGCCAAATAGGTTCTCCGCCTTTTTGCATCAGGTGGTGCTGACGATAATCGCCACCACCACCACAATCAGCAAGACGACCAGCACGCCGACTACCACCCCAAAAATCAAGAGGGTGCGGTTTTCGCGAGCGCTGCGCCGGTACTGCATTTTCTTAAGCGTGGCTTTAGCCTGTCCGTTATCCGGGTTAATTTCCAGCGCACGCTCCAGCCACTGGCGGCGCTCCCCCTTACTGCTGGAAATTTTCGCCATCCACATGATCGCCCGTTCATTGCGCTTGTCCTCGCTCAGGACCTGCCGCAGCATCACACGAGCGCCTTCCCGGTTGCCCGCCTTTGCGGTGCGAATCGCCATTTGCAGCAGTTCTTCGCGATTGGGCTCTTTCTCACTACCTGTACCTGTGATTCGTCCCACTGGTGTTTCTCCGTTTATTGTAAGTCCGGCATCCGCGATGTCGAAATGGCTCGAATGTCTTACTGTATTCCAATTTTAACGGAGGTTGAGGGTTTTTGGAAAATGGAGGTTATTTCTTGATCTGGGGCAGGCCCAAGGAGAACCTGCCCCAAGGGGATGATTCAGGCATAACGACGCTGTGATTTTTGGCGTTTCTCGTAGAAGCTGGTGAAGTTATTATTGCTGCTCCACAGCATGAAGTCATACAGAGTGTAGAGGTCACCGATGCGCTGGATAACTTCGTTGTTCAGGTTGGAAACACTGAGAGCAGAATCATCTGGCTCATACCACATGCCAATACGCAGCCAGTCCTGGCCTTCGGCAAAGGTGTTCATCCACTCGTCAAAGACGCGGCGGTGTGATAGCTCCCAGGTAGTCAGGTGCATGTCCTTCAGATGCAGCCCATTCCAGAAGCCAAAGCAGTAATCAGAGCTCATGTTCCGGATCACATTGTGCAGCGCGGCGCGATGATGATCAAATTCCAGCTTGCCCACCAGATTCTGTTGATCCCACCAGGCAAAAGGCGACAGCACCAGTTCAATCGCGAAAGCCTCTGGGGTCAGCCGCAGCTCAATGACCGGGTGACGATAGGTTTCGCCTGCATCAGCGCAGTTGTTGGCGTCGATCCCCATCAAACCTTCGACCATCTGGGCGTGCTGCTCTGAGCGGTAATAGGAAAGGGTGAGTACATCCGCTTCCTGTGCGCCCGTTGCCGCAGAGCCATTGGCAATCAACGATGATTTTTTCGCGTGAGGATGCAGGTCCCAGTCATTGCTGCGCAGTCGGTCAAAGATGGCGGAGTGAAGATTGAACAGGTTGTTATAACTCTCGCGGGTGTCGTACTGGAATTCATCTTGGTACGTCGTGAACACAGGACTGCTGTTGGAAAAGAAGGACATGTTGTTATACCTCGCGTGAATAATTGGCATAAACTTAAGAACATAAATCCATAATAACACATTTTTACGAAACTTCTAGTACCTTTGGGTCATTGAAGTAAATTCTTCATACAAATTTCGTTTTTCTTTGTGATGTTTCTCACTAAAAGCGTCCAGCCCCCACAGTTCTGGTAAAATAATAAGAGCACAATAAATGCGTGAAGTGCTCTTTCCTATAATCGGAGAATTCTAATGGCTATCACAAAACAGGATGTGCTCGATTACCACAGCCAGGGGCGCGCTGGTAAAATCGAGGTCACCGCAACCAAGCCACTGACCACCCAACGTGATCTCTCGCTTGCTTACTCTCCCGGCGTCGCTGAAGCCGTACTGGAAATCAGTGAAAATAACCTCACGGCCTATGAATATACAGCCAAAGGCAACCTGGTCGCTGTAGTCTCTAACGGGTCGGCTATTCTTGGCCTGGGCAACCTGGGGCCGCTGCCTTCCAAAGCAGTCATGGAAGGAAAAGGCGTACTGTTTAAACGATTTGCTGATGTTGATGTTTTTGATATTGAACTGAATTGCAAAACCGCACAGGAAATTATTGCAGTCTGCCGCGCGCTCGCACCCACTTTCGGGGGCATCAACCTGGAAGACATCAAAGCGCCGGAGTG
>JAIOHN010000758.1 GCA_019912985.1 Anaerolineae bacterium
ACTGATGAGCACCCGCGCGATGAAACTGGGCGCGGCGGGGGCAGTGCTGGATGGTTACGCGCGCGATACCTTCGGCATTATCGACCTGGGTTTCCCCACATTTGCTTATGGCTCCTACGCGCAGGATCAGGGACCGCGCGGCAAGGTGATCGACTTCCGCGTGCCGATTGAAATTCAGGGCGTGCGCATCGAGCCGGGCGACATCGTCTTTGGCGATGTGGATGGGGTATGCGTGGTCCCACAGGCTGCCGAGGTCGAGGTGATGACCAAAGCGCTGGAAAAGGCACGCGGCGAAAAGCTGGTGCGCAAAGCGATTGAAGAGGGCATGAGCGCCACCGAAGCCTTCAGAACCTACGGGATTATGTAGCATTGTCCCTTGAGTGAGCCTGTTTTGTGGGTTTATAATGGTTCACAAAGGTTCAAAATTCGAGCGAAGCAGGGATAAGCACCAGTCTTGTCCCTGCGATCCGAACTGCGCTTGAACCCGCAGTGAAATTCAGGAAGGATGAAATGACTCTCACGCAACACCGTAACGCCCTCACCGCTGTCCTGCCACCGCCGTTTGATTGGGTGGAAATCCCTGGCGGCGCGGTCACGCTGACCATGCGCGGCGGCTATCTGGCGCAGGCGACGACGGTGGATGTCGCCCCGTTTATCATCGCCAAGTACCCGGTGACCAATGCCCAATATCAGGTCTTTATCGACGCTGAAGATGGCTATGCCAACCCGCAGTGGTGGGATTATTCCAGAGACGCGCGTGACTGGCGCACGGAAAATCAGGAAGTGACCGTCCTGCCCTTTGGCGGGGATGACGCGCCGCGCACCCATGTCACCTGGTATGAAGCGGTGGCCTTCTGCCGCTGGCTCAGCGCTCGTAGTGAGCTGGCGCTGCGTCTGCCGAGCGAGGCGGAATGGCAGCGGGCGGCGCAGGGCGATGATGGTCGTGCCTATCCGTGGGGGAACGAGTGGGATGCAGACCGCTGCCGCAACAACGCCAATGCCCAGAGCATCGGCACTGGCCCGGTGCAGACCCACGAAGGCATGGGGGACAGTCCGTTTGGCGTGGTCGATATGGTGGGCAATGTGTGGGAGTGGACCACGACCAACTGGTCTACGGGCGAGAACGATCTCTATGGTGATGGGGTGCGTGTGCTGCGCGGCGGGTCATGGTTTGATAACGTCATCAGCGCATTTGCGGTGACAGCGCGCAGCAGCTGGAACCCGGAACTGCCATCAGACACACGTGGCTTCCGTCTGGTGCTGGCATAACGCTCAATCGAACATAGACATTCTGAATGTATACGCGCGGCGGACAGGGTTTATGACCGTGTCCGCCTGTTGCGTACAGATTATTTTGCCTCGGGCGCGATATTCTGATTGCGGTTGAAGAAGTTTGTTGGGTCGTATTTCGCCTTAACCGCTGCGAGTCGTTCCCATATCAGGTTCGGATAGGCGTCATGGACGCGCGCTTCTCCCTCATCCCCCATAAAATTGACGTAGACACCCGCACCCTGATCGAGTGCCGCCGCCGCGTTGGCGGCCCAGGCGGTATGGATGGGGGCTTCGTCTCGGTCTTCGTAATGGACCATAAAGCTCACTATAACGCGGCTCGAACGGTGGGCGAAAGCGGTCGCAGCGGCAGGTACACGCGCCATCGCGCCGCCGAGTACCCGAAACTCCGCGACAGATAATCCTGCGCTTGAGGCGCGAACATGATCGAGCATGATCTGTGCAGTGCGTTCATCAACCCTGTCAATGAACTTTGAGCGCAGCGACGTGACCATGTGAACATCGGGGTCTTCCGGCCAGTAGATTGCAGGATAAGGCATGGGACCGATCATATCCGCAATCGGTTCGGCCAGTTGGCGGAATGGTGCCACCACGCGCAGACCTTCTTCTACATCGCCTGCATAGACCATCGTCGCCAGCAGGATGGTTTGTCCGTAATATTCCGCCGGGATAAAAGGCATCGGTGGTGCAGGCAGGATTCTGACAATGGTCGAGAGTTCGTCCGGTGCGGCTTCGGCGCTGGCGGCAAAGGCGGCGATGATTGCCGGTTCCGCAGGCAGAATGAGTATCCCGCCGACAATGGTATCCACCTCATGCAGCTGGAACTTGAAGTGCGTTACGATGCCGAAGTTGCTGCCCCCACCGCGAATGGCCCAGAAGAGATCAGGATGATGCTCCGCATCCACAAAGCGAATTTCGCCATCAGCGGTCACGACCCTGGCAGCCAACACATTGTCGGCAGTCAGGCCGTGTTTGCGGACGAGATAGCCGATTCCGCCACCCGTTGCCAGTCCACCAATGCCGACCGAGGCCGTATCGCCGAAGCCAGTCGCCAGGCCATACTCTGCGGTTACGGCGGTGTATTCGCCTGCTGTCAGACCTGCATCGGCCCAGGCGGTGCGCCCTTCAATGTCGATTTCAAGGTTTTTCATGTGTGAAAGATCAAGCACGATACCGCCATCCAGGGTGCTGAAGCCAGACAGGCTGTGACCCCCGCTGCGGATCGCCAGTTCCATGCCGGTTTCGCGTGCCAGCAAGACCACATGTGACACGTCGACGGCATCCAGCGGGCGAACGATGAGCGCCGGACGACGCACGACTTCGCGGCTCAAACCCGTGCGCACGGCTTCATAATCATCGTCTTCTGGTGTGATAACCTGACCTTTCAGGTCGGCGCGTAGTTGGGCGATGTCGATGGCGTGCGCGGCGGGTGTTCCGATGAAACGGCTGTTTATGAGTGACATATTTCCCCTCCTCCTTAGCTGTTGCGTACATCTCACATTGTTCGATGAAATGGCATTGGCAAGAAGGCACGAATGGCCGAACCTTTCCGCGGCCAAAGGCGCAGAAGTCGGCTCAGCCTTTCGTCGGATGGTCCAGCGGTTTCTGGCTGGTGCTGACAGAGTAGTTGTACGATCACCTGCCTACAAATTACATCGGATAGAAATCTGAGCTTGAGGCTTTCAGCGATGAATGCACTTGACCCTGGTTCTCAAGTGCATCCACTTCTCTGCTGGCATTGAGTTTGTGGAGGTATCAGTCTGTCTGTGCTTCATACCACACCCTGTCAAAGTTGCGCTCGATGAGATCATCATAATGAATCATAAAGTACAGGGTGATTGCATCTCCCCATGGAGTGCCTACTTCACTATCACTAGTGATCTCAAACAGAAGTCGCCATGAATCGACTTGCGCGGGATCTAGGTTATCTTCCCACGATAACCCTTTTGAATAAATTTCAGAACTCATTTGCAGGTCGGTCTGGACTGTAAGGGGCCAGCCCAGAAGCTGCTGAATAGAAGAGGGTGGTGTGCCTAATTCACGAGATTCGCGATATTTTTCATCAAGTGCGAAAAATACCTCCCATGTGTAGATTTCATCCTGCTCTTCAGTCAATCCTATTTGACCGAGTTGGCGGGTACCATGAATACCGCCATATGGGAGTGAAATCTGAACTTCAAATTCTGTTTTGCACGAAAAATATATCCCTGAATCGGGTAGTGTAAGTGGACGATCTGCTCTACGAAGAAGGGATAGATCATCATCGTAATAGATCACCCGCCATGTAGCAGGAATATTCCACAACCACTCTGAGACATCTTCGCGTCCATCGAGCGAGAAAAAATATAACACGCCGGATTTGGGCAGCAGATTTTCCAGATCGTAGGGAGCAACTTCCGCTAAATTAAACTGTGCCAAAAATGACAGTGGATAATCCTGCCATGTCGGCCAGGGTATGGATGGTGGTAAGTCAGGAAAACCGCCGAACTTTGATTTGCCAATAGCGATGTCATCCTCTGGAGTACGCCTCGCTCTGATCGCTATTGCGGGTTTGATCAGTTTGACTATTTCATCCGCAAACTGTCCCAAATTTGCTGCTTCGACCAATTCACGAACGGTTTGCTCATCGATCATCGGTATTTCCTTTCATAATCGTACATTTATTCGCTGAGTAATCAGCGAGATTTACGTTATATGTCGGCCCGGGCGAAGCGATCCGTCGCGGCGATCAGCGCTTCATCCATCCCGCTGTCGGCGGTGGAATGTCCCGCCCCATAGACCACTACCAGCTCGCCATCGGGCCATGCCTGAGCAAGTTCCCAGGCGGTGACGAAGGGCGCTTCCAGGTCGATCCGACCCTGCACCATGACACCGGGGATTCCCGCGAGGGCGCTGGCGTTGCGCAGCAGAATGCCATCCTCCAACCAGGCGTGATTGCGAAAATAATGGGTGATGATGCGGGCGCGGGCCATCTGGAAATCCGGCTGCAACCAGCGCTCGCTCGGTTTGGCATTCGGCTTGGCTGCCAGCGAGGCCGCTTCCCAGTCGTGCCAGTCCCGCGCCGCTTTGGTGCGGATGGTGGGGTCAGAATCATGCAAGAGGTGGTAATAGGCGTCCACCAGATCGCCATCCCGCGCTTCTGCCGGGACTCCGGCGCGGAAGCGCGCCCATTCCGCCGGATACATCGGCGCGACCCCGCGATAGAGCCAGTTGATTTCGGAGGGGCGGGTCATGGTGACGCCAACGAGGACAATGGCTGCGACACGCTGCGGGTGGGTTTCAGCATAGGCCAGTGCCAGTGTCGATCCCCAGGAGATGCCAAAGACCACCCAGCGCTCGATGTGGAGGTGCTGGCGCAGTGCTTCCATATCCGCGATCAGATGATGGGTCGTGTTGCGCGCGAGGTCAGTATTGGGGTCGCTGGCGTGCGGCCTGCTGCGGCCACAATTGCGCTGGTCAAACAAAATGATGCGGTAGGCGGCGGGGTCAAAGAAGCGCCGCATCGTGGGTGTGCAGCCTGAACCAGGGCCGCCATGCAGAGCGACCACCGGTTTGCCCTGCGGATTGCCACAGGTTTCCCAGTAGATGTGATTGCCATCCCCGACATCGAGCATCCCCTGGTCATACGGTTCAATGTCGGGATAGAAGTTGGTCATATCAAAATCTTTGCGATTGATGTAAAAACGCGGGTAACGATTTACCTGATGAGTCTAAAAATGACCACCGTTTATTTCAAGCATAGGATTTTTAATAATGGACAATAAAACAGCACAAGGCGCGCAGCGGTTGAGCCTCGCGCAGTTGCAAGCCTGGGAAGCACTGGGCTATGGCATGTTTATCCACTTTGGCATGAGCACTTATGACGGGGAAGAGCTTTCCAAGGGCGATAAGCCTTCCAGCCTGTACGCGCCCGATCAACTGGATGTTGACCAGTGGGTGAGTGTGGCGCGCGATGCGGGGATGCGCTACGCAGTGCTCACCACCAAGCACGTCGCAGGTCATGCCCTGTGGCCGAGCCAGTACACGGATTATCATGTCGGCACCAGCGGCAACACTACTGATGTGGTGGAGGCTTTCGTCAAAGCCTGCGACCAGCGCGGCGTCATGCCCGGTTTTTACTACTGCTCGTGGGATAATCACCACCTGTACGGCTCCAAAACGCCGAGCATGATCCCCTTTGGCGAGGCCTTTACCACAGCGGAATACCGCGAATTTCAGTGGAATCAGGTGACGGAACTGCTGACCCAGTACGGCAAGATTGGCGAGGTGTGGATCGACATCCCGATGGTGCTGCCGCGCGATTACCGTCACAAGCTCTACGATCACATCGCCACGCTGCAGCCGGAGGCCATCATCATGATGAATCATGGCATCGGTGACGGTTCCAGGTTCAACATTGCCAAAGTCTGGCCGTGCGACATCATCGCCATCGAGCGCTTCCTGCCCAACAGCCATACTGGACACGTCCGCTGGCGCGAGATTGAAGGCCAGCAGTATTACATGCCCGGCGAAGTGTGCGATCCGATTGGCAAAGAGTGGTTTTACGTGGAAGGTGACACTCTGCGCAGCGATGCCGAACTGCTGGGCATGTATCTCACCAGCCGCACACGGGATGCCAATCTGCTGCTGGATGTCCCGCCCGATAAACATGGTCGCATCCCGCAGACTTCTATCGACGCGCTCATGCGCCTGCGCAAGAACCTCGATCTGTTGGGGATGGGGTGAGGTAAAGCGAACGGACAGGTAATGCCATACCTGTCCGTCTGCCTGCTTTACTGCGCATCTACAGGCATGTTGGCGGTGAAAAACTCGACCAGCACCGGCGCAAGCGCTGCCGCCTCGACCTCATGCGCCTGACCTTCGAGGGTACGGTGCTGCGCGTTGGGGATCGCACCGGCCAGCGTTACAGCGCTGGTATGCATAAAGGGAAAGGCTGTCGCACCCCCATCCATAACCAGTGTAGGGACGGAGAGTTGACTTGCGCGCTCGGCAGGCACGGCAGCATCGTCACCCAGGGCAGCAGCATCGTAGGCAATGGTGGGCGCGATTAATTCAAACATCGGCCACATCGGGTCGTGGCGCATCCCTTCCAGGTGTTCGGCAGGCATCCCCAGCAGCAGCATAAACAGCCCGACAGCATCCCCCCGGCGGCCCTCAGCGAGGGCCTGTGCCAGCTCTTTGCGAAACGCCTTCCACGCCTGACGCGCATCGGCGTCATCGTTGTAGGGCGGCTCGTACAGGGCCAGCTTCCGCACCTTCCCGCCCAGCGCGAGCGCTGCCTCAAGGGCAAGCGCTGCGCCGGAGGAGATACCGAACAGGAAAGCCGTTCCACCCGCCTCATCAATGAGGGCTTCGATGTCTTCGATTTCACGCGCCACCGTGAAGGGCTGTGTGTCTGTGCTGTCGCCACGTCCGCGCCGGTCATAGTGCAGCACGGTGAAATGCTGTGCCAGCAGCGGGAACGCCGCAAGCTGGGCAGTCTCGGAAGGCATGGCACGCTGCTCAAACATGCCGCCTACCAGGATCAATGCTGGCCCCCGCCCCGCCTGCTCAAAGGCGATGGTCGTGCCATCTCTGGAAATTACGGTTTTCTGTAGGGTATCCATATATGTATTTACCTATGCGATCTGCTGCATGTCTGCCAAAAGTGTATCGAGCCGATCCCAGCTTTCAGTCGCGCCTGCCTCCATGCCCGCCTGGAGCATGCCGTCCCGATCCTCAACCGACTGGAACACAGAGGAGTCGATCACCAGAGTTTTGCCGTTGTGTTCTTCCAGCGTCACGGTTTCCAGCAGCACATGGCCGGGCATCCCCTCGAACTCGAAGGTGTAGACGAGGCGCTCTGGTGCGGTGATTTCATGGTAGACGCCGTTGAATATCCATTCGGTGCCATCCGAATCGTGCTGGATATAGCGCCAGATGCCGCCCTTACGCACGTCCATCTGTTCCACTGTCAGCGGTGTTGCATCCTGTCCCCACCAACGCGGCACCAATGTGGGGTCGGTCATGGCCTTAAAGACCAGTTCGCGCGGGGCATTGAACTCGCGCGTCATACGGATTTCGTGTTTCCCTGGCTCGACGATCAGATTAAGCTTGGTCATTATCCTGCTCCTCTTGCTGTAACTCATCCAACAAATTATCCAGCCGGTTATAGCGCTCCTCCCACAGACGACGGTAGGGTTCCAGCCACACACTCAGTTCCGCCAGCGGCTCCGGGCGCAGCTCATACCAGCGACGCTGGGCGTCCTGCCGCACATTGACCAACCCTGCCTCGCGCAGCACCCGCAAGTGCTTAGAGACACCGGGCTGGCTCATTTCCAGCAGATCCACCAGCTCACCGACGAGGCGAGGGCGTTGGCGCAGTAAATCCAGGATTTGCCTGCGTGTGGGGTCTGTCAGTGCATCAAATACCGTCATCATGCACTTAATATACCATATTGGTTATATAGCTGTCAAGTTATATATTGGGTTTTCATACATGAAACCCCATTTTCAGGGGTTATGATCGGACACGGCTCCGAAGAATTACTGCCGTGTCCGTCATAGGGGTTTACACATTAAAGTCCGGGCGGGATTTCCTGCAACAGCCACGAATTGCCATCGGGATCGCTGAAACCGGAGAACTTGATGCCTCCAGGGTATTCGATCACCTCGCCCATCGCGACTCCGCGCTCGATCAGCGCTGCACGTGCGGCGTGAATATCCATCACCACCAGATGCAGCCCCTTGATTGTCCCCGGCTGCATTTCGGAAATTTCGCCCATACCGGTCCCGATCACAATCGAGCAGCCTGAACCTGGCGGTGTGAGCTGGATGACTCGCGTCGTCTCGCTGGACTGGACATCGTGATCCAGGTGGAAGCCGACCTGTTCCACATAGAACGCCTTGGCGCGGTCCACATCCGACACTGGCACTGGCACCAGCTCAAGTTTCATCGTGAGAGTTTTTGACGTATTTTCCTGAGGCATTTTCAGCTCCCTACTTGACCACGCGGTAGCGAATGTGGGTGACACCAGGGGTATTGGTGAGCGAGGTTTGCTCCAGTTCAATTTGCTCGATACCCAGGTATTCAAACATGCGGATTCCTTGCCCCAACAGCACCGGCACCAGGTCGATACCAATCTCGTCCAAGAGACCCGCTTTGAGACACTGCTGCATGATGTTCGCGCCCGCGACACCAACTGATTTATCCCCGGCCACCGCTTGCGCCTGCGCAACGGCGCTTTCCACACCATCGGTGACGAATGTGAAGGGCGAGCCTTCGTAAACCCATTCTTCGGGGATGCGGTGAGTTACGATAAACATCGGCGCGCCCAGCGGATGCTTGCCACCCCACGCACCCGCGACATCGAAAATGCGGCGTCCCAAAACCAGTGCGCCAATGGCGTTGGGGATTTCCTCATAAAGCTCGGCGCTTTCTTCGGACATCTTCAGATCTATATCGTGATCGCCGGTCGAGACTTTGACCTCGGTGTCGCCCTGTGACATCCACGCAAAAACCCGGTCCACCTCGTCGTTTGGCCCGGCGATAAATCCATCCAGTGACATGCTGAACCCTGCGCCAACATTGCCCATGTAGATACTCCTTTTGTGCTGGTTATCAAATTTCCTCTAGAACATTTGTATGATAACCGGACAAAAGATCATCGTCTTGTACAGAATGGCAATCCGCCTGACTTGTGCGGAAGATTTGAGCGGGGGTGTAGCCGATGTACTGCTTGAGGGAGCGGGTCAGATGCGGTTGGTCGAAATAACCCGCCTCATACACCGTATCGAGGATCGAGACACCCTGTTCCAGCAGTTGCGCCGCGTATTTGGCGCGTTCAACCTGTCGGATGTGATTCTGGCTCAGGCCGATGGTCTGCGAAAAGCGATGTCGCACTGTACGCGAGGACATCTCCGGCAGTTGATCTTGCAGCGCAGCATCCACGACCGGGTCACAAACCAGCACTTCATCACGCGCCAGCCGATCAATGAAGGTTTCGATATTGTCGAAATCCGGGAACTGCCAGGCGCAGCTTTTCAACCAGAATTTGTTGCTGCTGGATGCTTCTGGCAGGGCAGTCTCCGTGTTCAGGAGTTTTTTGCTGGGCAGGTGCGGGATAAACGTCCCCAGCTTAAACCGAACCCAGAGGATTTCGGCTTCGCCGCCCCAGGATGTGACCCCGGCGCTGGTCCACGGGCCGACCACCAGCGGGTGTAAGTTGCCATTCTCCTTGACGAAAACCATGTGCCAGTGGCACTCGGCAGGGCGGATAGTGCTGCCCTCGCTCAGCGTTCTGCCCTGCGTAATCATATCGACATAGGGCGAATCCGATGGTCGCTCCTCAAAGATCAGGCTCATCGCTTATCCTTCACTCGAAAAGCGCCCAACCTCCGCAGGAAGCTGAGCGCGGCGTGCTGATAGTTGCTAACCGGCGGTCACCTGATAAATCTGGATCAGGTTGCCACAGGTATCATCAAAGATTGCCACAATCGAAGACCCTACGTCTGTTGGCTCGGTGATGAACTCAACGCCGAGGTTTTTCAACCGTTCATATTCCTGATGGATGTCCTTGACCTCAAAGGCGGTGAAGGGGATGCCGTCCTGCACAAGCGATTCCTTGAGTGCCTTCATTGCCGGGTAATCGGCATTCGGTTCCAGCAGCAGCTCTGTGCCATCCGGCGCTTCGGGTGAGACAACAGTAATCCAGCGCGCGCCACCACCCAATGGGATGTCGAGCTTTTTCACAAAGCCCAGCACCTCGGTATAAAACTTCAGCGCCTGGTCATAGTCGCCAATCGATACACTGGTCAGGCTGATCTTCATGGGTGTTTTCCTTCTCTCAATAGTTGACTGGCCGAGCGGCAGTCAAGTTGACGAAAATCACGGGGACTGAGACCAAACTGCTGTTTGAATGCCTTGGCAAAGGCCGCATGGCTGGCATAACCTGCCGCCAGCGCGACCTCGGTAATATCCACCGCGCCCATCCGCAGCTTTCGCCCCGCACGTTCCATCCGCACCCGGCGGACATAACTCGGCACACTCTCGCCGATGTTAGCCGTGAAGATGCGATGCAGATGCGGCACGGAAAAGCCTGCAAATGCGGCCAGCACTTCCCGGTTGAGGGGTTCGCTCACATGCTGGTGGATGTACTGCTGCACATCGCGGATGCATTCATCATGTTCTACTAGCTTCTGGTTATCAGCCACCATGTCACCCATTTTATTGGATCAGAACGCTCGTTCGCTATTCCAAACGTATCATCCTGCTTCAGTTTTAAACGACAGGCCGCGCGCTTGCAAGGCTTTTCGAAGTTTTTCGATTGCGGTTGGGCCAATACCGTGCAGCGCCTTCACGTCTTTCTCGTGCCATGCGGTCAACTGCTCTAAATGCTGAATGCCTGCCGCCGCCAGCGCACGATAGGCGGGTGCAGCCAGCTTCGGCGGGAGGTCGCTTTCTGGAGTATTGTTCTGTTTCATGGCTCTTCTCCACTTTTGGGATGGCGATTATTGATCCATATGTTCAAAATATACCCAGGCCTGCAAGTCCGGTGGTTCGATTCCCAGGTCGGTCATAATCGCTTTGATCTGCTCCCGGTGTTCGGTCGCATGATTGATAACCTGGGTGAGGATGATGGTCTTTGGCACATCGCGTGGCGACCCCTCCCAATTTACCTGTACCGTATCCTCGGCCTGCACCTTTGGTGCCCATTCGATCAGCCCCGTGCCAGTCGTCCGCAGCGATTCAGCCATTTCGGCCATCGTCATTGGCGGCGCATCGGCTGGACGCCCGGAGGGCTGCCCTGTGCTGATGCGTGAAAAATAAGATTGCTCAGATGTGACGATGTGCTGCAAAGTGGCATAGATGGAGCCGTAAGAACCCGGAATCGCAGCGTCGAGTTGTTCAGGGGGCAGCGCAGCACAGCGCTCCAGCAGGCACAGATTGGCCCACAGGTGGTGGCTAAAGAGGGTGGTGAGGGTATCCATTGGTTTCATACCGCACTTATCCTTGTTTTCTGATAATGTGACTGCACTAAGGATAGACCATTTGTTCGATGATGGCAAGCCAGCCTGCTCGCGCCGCCCCACGATATGGCGATGGCATTTGGCGTCATGCTGCTGGCCGTTATAATCACAGCGGAAAACCCGGCATCACACAAAATCAGGAGCGGCCAATGCCTGAAGAATTTACCCTTCACGTCAATGGACAATCGCATGAAGTGACCGTTGATCCGGAAACCCCGCTGTTGTATGTTCTGCGCAACGACTTGGGCCTGAAAGGGCCGAAATACGGCTGTGGGCTGGAACAGTGTGGTTCCTGCAAAGTGCTTGTGGATGGTGCGGATGTGCCTTCGTGCCAGCTTCCAGTGAGCCGGGTAACAGGCAGCACGATTACCACCATCGAGGGACTTGGCTCGGCAGAAGAACTGCACCCCTTGCAAGAAGCCTTCCTCGAAGAACAGGCCGCGCAGTGTGGTTATTGCACGGCGGGGATGATTATCGGTGCGCAGGGCTTGCTCAACCGCACGCGCTATCCGTCCGATGAGGAAATCCGGGAGGCGCTTTCCAACAATCTGTGCCGCTGCGGTGTCTATGACCGGGTGCGCCGCGCTATTCAACTGCGCATTGGCAGACCGTCCCCCAAGCCGATCTATGAAGTCGTGAAAGCCGCGTCGCTGCAACCCGAAACACCTCCAACCACACTGCCATCGTCGCTGCGCCAGACCTCCGATTTGGATGCCTGGGTTCGCATCAACGAGGACGGCACGATTACCATTTTCAGCGGCAAAATTGAGATGGGGCAGGGCATCAAAACGGCACTGGCGCAAATTGCCGCCGAGGAGCTGGATGTATCGCTGGCACGCATCCGCGTGATTACCGCCGATACTGCTCAAACGCCCAATGAGGGTGGGGCTACCGGGAGCATGTCGCTCGAAACCAGCGGCAGTGCCATCCGTTTTGCCACCGCTGAGGCGCGCCATCATCTGCTGTCACTGGCTTTCGAGCAGTTGGAATCGCTGACTCCGGTGGCCGAACTGACGGTGGTGGATGGCACCGTGGCGGACCCCAAAACCGGACGGCAAACCACGTACTGGGATTTGATAGGTGGTCAACAATTCGAGCGGCAGGTGACTGTTCAGGTGATCGCCAAAGACCCCAACAGCTACAGGGTGATTGGGCAGCCGGAAAAGCGCATCGACCTTTTGAGCAAAGTGACCGGTGGCGTCAGCTACGTTCACGACATTGCCCTGCCAGGAATGCTTCATGCACGGGTGGTGCGCCCGCCTCAGTATCACGCCCGGCTCGTGTCGCTGGATGTGGAAGCGATCCGCCAGCTGCCGGGTGTGGTCGCCGTGATTTGCGATGGCAGTTTCGTAGCGGTCGCTGCCAGCCGGGAAGAGCAGGCAGTTTGGGCGATGGAAAAAGCGCAGGAAATCGCCGTCTGGAACACTGAAAAACTGCTGCCCTCCCCGGAGACCTTATTTGACGACCTGCTCAACAAGCCCTCCCAGGCCAATCTGGTGGTGGATGGCAGCACAGTGGATGACCCGATTCCGGCAATCGAAACCCCCGCCACAGCGGCACGGACTCTGAACGCCAGTTATCTGCGTCCTTTTCACATGCACGCTTCCCTGGGGCCATCGGCTGCGGTCGCCCTGTGGGATGATGACCAATTAACGATCTGGTCGCACACACAGATTGCGTTCGGCCTGCGGACCGCCATCGCTCAGGTGTTGGGAATTGACCCGGCACAGATTCGCGTGATTCACCGCGAAGGGTCCGGTTGTTATGGTCATAACGGCGCGGATGATGTCGCGCTCGATGCCGCTCTGGTGGCCTACGCGCTGCCGGGTTATCCGGTCATGCTGAAGTGGATGCGGTCGGATGAGCACGGCTGGGAACCTTACGGTTCGGCTATGCAGGTCGAAATGCAGGCCAGCCTGGATGCGGATGGCCGGATTATTGACTGGAATCATGATGTGTACAGCTACGCGCACTCCACGCGACCACGAGGCGGCGGCGAAGATTCCGGTTTGCTGGCCGCGTGGCATCTTGAAGAGTCTTTTCCTCAGCAGCAGCCCCGGCCTTCGGGCGGTTATCACTCCGGCACGCATCGAAATGCCGACCCATTGTATGATTTTGCTCGTCGGCGCATTGTCCGGCATGAAGTGCCGGATAGCCCGCTGCGTGTCTCGGCCTTGCGCGGTCTGGGGGCCTATGGCAATGTCTTCGCCATTGAATCCTTTATGGACGAACTGGCGCAGGCGGCAGGTATTGACCCATTGCAATTCCGACTCAATCACTTGCGTGATGCGCGCGCCAGATCTGTGCTGGAAGCTGCCGCCGCGAAAGCGGGATGGCAATCACGACCACGGTCAACCAGTGACGGTCATGGATGGGGGATGGCCTTTGCCCGTTACAAAAATCGCCAATGTTACGCCGCCATTGTAGTCGAAGTGCAGCTTGAACCAGCGACAGGCATGATTTCGCTGGGGCGTGTCGTGATCGCTGCCGATGCAGGGCAGACGGTGAACCCCGATGGGTTGAGCAATCAATTGGAAGGCGGCTTTGTCCAGGCGGCAAGCTGGACGCTGTTGGAGCAGGTTCATTTCAACGAGCAGGGCATCACCTGCCGGGATTGGGAGACTTACCCGATTCTGCACTTCACCGCTGCGCCGGTGATTGAAACGGTGATCCTCAATCATCCCGAACTGCCCTTCATCGGCAGTGGGGAAGCCGCTCAAAACCCGACCCCGGCGGCGATTGCCAACGCGGTCTTTGATGCGGTGGGGGTGCGGCTGCGGTCGATTCCCTTCACGCCGGAGAAGGTCAAAGCGGCGCTGTCCGCATTGTAGACCGTAATAGGGAACCTTCCTTGATTGGGGTCGCACCCAGCATACCGCCTCGTTGAAAGGTTCCCCACGATGTCTGGTAAAGCTAATGCTGACTCATGAGGCAATTTGGGATATTGCCTACATGCTTATTGGTGGGATAAAGTTGCATCGTTTATGCCAGCCTATCACGCCTTTTTCGCAATGAACACCAAATCCTCGTGTTCGGGCGTGGCCTCGGCCTCTGTGAAATCACCTTGAATGGTCACTTCATCAAATCCAGCTTGCTTCAGCATCATCACCAGCTCGTTCTTGAAATAGATGTTGGAAGTCAAAACACGCTTTTCTTCCCCGATCAATTGCTCATTTTGCCAGCGCTGCGCCCAGTACTTGAGGGTAAGGACTTGCTCCAAAGGGTCAATATCCTCTATCCGCGAGCGCATCACATACTCACTCCCATCTGCTGCGCGGTCGCGTTCGCCTTCTGTCCAAAAGTCCGGGTCCATCTGCTGCCGGTTCTCCTTCAGCCAGTCCTTCCAATACCAGGAACTTCCTCCATAGGGCATGGATTGATCTAAGAGCAGTACCCCGTCGGGAGTCAGATGCTGATAGAAGCGTCGTAACGCCAGCGCGTCTTGCTGACGTGTACTTCCGATTCCGAAGGAACCGCAGACATAAATCGTCCGATAGGTCCGAGGCAAATCGAGTTCGTGCATCGCCTGCGGATAAAGATTGGGCGAAAAGCCCTCACGCGCTGCCTTTTCCTGGCAATACGCCAGCATATCTGGTGAGATGTCACAGCCGTCCACATCCAGACCGGCCCGCAGATAGGGCAGTAGCAAGCGCCCCGTGCCACAACCGACATCGAGCGCGGGTTGGCCGTAGCATTCAATGCACTTTTGATAGTAAGCAATCTCTGGCCCGTCCACATAGAACTCGGCCCAATGCTGGGCCACGATTCCGTAGTGCCACGTTTGTGGTTCGTATTTCATTCGTGCTTATTCTCCATTTTTCTATGGGTGGTTGGTTTCGCCGACCTGACAGCCTCATATCTGACTGAAGCTGCCAACCTTTTCTCTGATTTCGAGAAAGTGATCTGTCCTGAACGGTTTGATGGATGACTGCTTGAGGAATCAAAAACCGCAGGTGTGTGAGTTCATACCTACGGTTTCAGGGGTAAACCAAAGAAACATCTTTCTCAGGTGTGTTCAGGCTTGGTCGAAGAAGGACACGCCAATGAGCCTGCCCATAAGATGGAGATCACCCTGAAAGACGATGATGCTTGCTTAGCTCACGGCTTTCCGGAGGTATGCAGTTGGAAAATTGGTCATTTCAGCACCTCCTCTCTCTACTTGTTAGCGATTGCAAAGTAAGTGATGGGGGATGTGGTTTTCCTGCCCCTGAATGAGGTGGGGAAAATGCAAAGACTGTGAATATCACTTACTTACTTGATCATTATATATTATTTTGTCAAATATACCTAAAAACACAGGGACGGCCATCGCCGTCCCCGTGTGGTATGACTTGTTTGGCGTGCGGATTAAACTGCTACTTCCACCGCACAGCCTTGCTCCGCCGATTGGTACATGGCTTCGATCACCGCCATGGTTCCCAGGTTGTTACGCCCGGAGGACAGCGGTTCACGGCCATCGCGCACGCATTCCAGAAAATGACGCACTTCATTCAGGAAGGTCGCGTTGAAATCCGCATCCGGCAGGCCAAGATTGGTCACTTCTCTGCCATGAGTCATGAACCAGCCGCCGACATTGTGGATCATTCCCTGTTCGCCATACAGAACCGTCAGTTCATGCGAGGCGGTGGGGATGGGCGCACGCGGCGAGGCAAATGTGAAAAACGCGTCGCCAATGGCCCCGTTTTCAAATTCCAGTGTCATCGCGGCCACGTCTTCGCAGTCCATTTCAGGATTGAGACCGGAAATGCGATGGACAGCATTCACCCGCTTGATCTCGCCCAGCAGGTAACGCATCAGGTCGAGCTTGTGAATCGCGGTAGTGCGGATCACGCCGCCGCCGGACTTCACTTTGCGAAACAGCCAGTGTCCCGGCGGGTAGATGGCGCTGAGCATCTGATTGCCGTCTATCCGTGCGGCGAACACGCGCCCGATGCTGCCTTCGTTGAGCAGCTCCTTGATGCGCCAGTGTTCCGGCAGATAGCGCTGATTCTGAGCGATCATATAAGTGATGCCTGCCGCTTCTGCCGCCGCCACCATGGACCGGGCTTCAGCCAGATTCAGCGCCATCGGCTTTTCCAGCAGTACATGCTTGCCTGCCTGCGTCGCGGCGATCACCTGTGGCCGGTGTAGATAATGGGGTGTGCAGATCGACACCGCGTCGATATCTGGATTGGCGATCACTTCTTCCCAGTCGGTCGTGACCTGTACCCCGTTGTTAAACAGGGCCGCTGCTTGCTGCGCCGCCTCCAGGCGGTCATCACAGCAGGTCACCACGTGCGCCAGCTCACTCGCTGCCAGATACCCCCGCGCATGCTGCTGACCCATCAAGCCACAGCCGATAATGCCTACACGTAATGTCATTTACGCCCCTATTCTGCGAACTGACAAACCAGAGTTATCGCTCCGGCACCGCTGCGAGTTTTAACCAACGCGGCTTTTTGTGAGGCCAGCCACTGCCAGCCTTCGTCTACCGCCTCGACATCATCCACCTGTGCCAGGGCCTTGCCTTCACTGGTGATCGACTGCGGTTTGCCGCGATGGGCGATCAGCGTAAAGCTGGTGGCGTTGGGTTGGTCTTGCAGCACCAGCCGCAGCACCCTGTTATCCTGAACATGGGTAATAGTTGCACCGCTGGTGATATGGGTAATCTGGTCACCGCTTTTCACCAACTGTGGCTCGGAGAGCAGCGGCAGGCCCGCCAGTGGCAGTGTATTCAACCCCACCAGCTGTGGGTTCAGCCACCAGGTGTATTCTTCATCACCGTGTACCGTGCTGAACGCATCCGGGAACATACCCAGATACGGACCTTCTTTGGCCTGTTCCTGGATACCGTGGCGAGTGATGCCTTCCGCCAGCTGATACCAGTCGATGGGGCCATCTGTGCGCGTATACTGCGCCAGCCGGAACAGCGAATCCGCATACCACAGGCCGTTCCAGTGGACGATCACGCCGAACCACGACTGGACATCATGGAAGGTCACGCCGAAAACAGGAATGGTCCCGTAACGCATGATCGGGCGATAGTACGGATTCCAGAGGAACGTGAAGACCAGCCCGGTCCATGCCCAATAGTTGGCATGATCGAGATATTTGCTGTCGCCAGTGAGTTCATACGCGCCCAGGTTGAGGTTAATCAGGTAGGGCGCGGCCAGCACATCCGGCACATGCAAATGCAGTTCCCAGGTTTGCGCGCCTTCGGGACGACGCTGCGTGTTGCACCAGTCTGCCGCCTTGATGACGGACTCGACAGCTTCGGCGTCACCTGTGATCAGTGCGTATTGCAGCACTGGGATGACTTTACTGCCCGTGTAACCGGTGGCGCTGTCCTGCTCCTTGCCCATGAGGGCGATGCGGTCTTTGGTCTTGAACTCGCCAATATCGGCAATGGCCTCCGGAGTCCAGCCCCAGGAGCCATCCGCCTGTTGTTCGCTAATCAGCTCTTTTACGGCCTGTGCCGCACCCTCCAGCGATTGAGCGACTTTGCCAAAGGTCAGCGCCAGCTCGATCCGGGGGACATTGTGCGGGGCAGCGTGCTTCTCGAACAGACGTGGGATAGCGCGCCGCACCTGATCACGAGCGCGGGCCTGTTTCACCGGGTCGCCCTGTGACCAGCGGCTGTAGCGCCATAGCTGGTTGGCGAGGATCGGCTCAAAGCGTGGCCCCCACGGGTCAGCCAGGGTGTGATGCCAGCCTTCGGCCTCATCATCCCAGGCGATATTCAGATAAGAATCGATGCACAGTTCCACATTTTCCCGGTAGCTTTGACCGCCATCCGGCAGGGGCGGCAGCCCGTAGGTCTCCATCCACTGGCGCATGATGCCCATCACACCGCCTTCCGGCACCGCGACCAATTGGGCGCTGAGGGTGTGCGGGTTGGTAGGGCTGATGCCGTTGCCTTTTTCGCCTTCGGTTTTGCCTTCCGTGATGTGACGCTCACCGCCGCCGGGTGTGAACAATGCCATCCAGTGATTCTCAGCACCGTCCTGCAAACGATTCGGCGATGAAAACAGCGACGACGGATGCCGCCAGGCCGATCCCCATGCCTGGTTAGGGTCCCACAGCAGGCCGACCGCCTGTTCATCGCAGCTGACGGCCATCAACGGGACCGTGACGCGGTAGGGGTGGGGGACAGTGCGGTTGGCGTACTTCTCAGCCGCGAAGCGCGTATCGGACGAGGGTTCATCATCCAGTAGATATTCCAGGCCGGGGAACAATGCCTCGGATTTACCGCTGCCGAAGCTGCCTTCGCCAGCATACAGGCATGGCCCCAACCAGCGGAAGACCTGCGCATTTTGGTCTGGCTTCAGCTGGTAATCGGCCTGGAACTGGTATGGGCTGTCGGTTTTGGAGAATTTCACGCTCAGCTGCCAGTTGGTGCCATCGACATCGGTCATGGTCCCGCTCAGCTTGAGCGCGGAATCCGTGGCGTCCCATTCCTGTGCATTGAGCGCGGTTTCGTGCCGCTCGCCCGCTTTGTCTTTGTAAATCAGGTGGCTGAGTGGGGTTGTTTTGGCAACTTGCTGCCAGCCGCTGCTGCCACGAACTTCGAGGGTGAAGCCAGTTATTTGCCCACCTTCCTCAAGGCAGGCTAATCGGAGTGAGTCGGTTTCTAAGCTTGTCATCGACGTCTATCCTGTAGTAAAGAATGACTCTTCAAAATAGGTTGTGAGGCACGGTGTTTATGCCTTCACCGCGCCGCTGGTGATGCCACGAATGTAATAACGCATGCCGAACATGAACAGAATCAGCAGCGGAATGGTCGCCACGGTGTATGCTGCCATGCGTGGCCCCCAGTCAGTAATGCCGAACTGGGATGTAAACTCGGTCAGTCCCACCGAAACCACCTGCATTTCTGAGCTGGTGATCGTCAGCAGCGGCCAGATAAAGTCGTTGTAAGTGCTCACAAGATGCATGATCGCCACCGTGACGATGATCGGCCATGAGAGCGGCACTGCAATCTTGTAATACAGCTGAAACTCGTTCGCGCCATCAATCTTGCCCGAGTCGAACAGTTCTTGCGGTAGATTAGCGAAGAAACTTCGACAGAGCAGAATGCCGAACACCTGCCCGCCTGCGGTCCATGGCAAGATCAACGCCCAGGGGGTGTTAATGATGCCGAGCTGCTGCACCAGCACGAACGACGGAATCAGGGTCAACACACCGGGGATCATCAACAGCGCCAGAATCAGCATGTAGATCACTTCTTTGAACGGGAAGCGATGGCGCGCAAACACATAGCCACTGAGTGAAGCCAGGAACACCACGCCTGCTACGGAAATGCTGGAGTAGATGAGCGAGTTGGTGATATAACTGACCATCGCATTGTAGCCCGAGGGGTAGTTCTCCCATCGGATTGGATTCGGCAGGCCCCAGAAGCGTCCGTAAATCTGCCCATTATCCTTGAGCGAAAGAAAGACCATCAGGATGATCGGCACCAGTGTGAGAAACAGCAGCACGAATAAGCTGAGGAGAATCAGCGACTGCTGGAATGCATCGTGCCGCAGCGCCTGGAACCTCGTGGTCTGACGGTCCTGAGTCAGGGGTTTATCAAGTGTGGTTGCCATAGTTTATGCCTCGTACTCGGTCTGGGAACGGACATACCGCAAATTGATGATGGTGCCGCCCAGGATGATGAGGAACAGGAAGGTTCCCATCGCTGAGGCCAGCCCGAAATTCGTGAAGCGGGTCGCGGTATAGTACAGTTCCAGCGCCGGGGTGTAGGTCACATTGCCAGGCCCGCCGCCGGTTGTCAGGAAGATCAACTGGAACTCTTGTATACTGCCGATAAAGGCCAGGATGAGCAGCAGTTTGATCTGACTCATAATCATCGGAATGTCGATGCGGATAAAGCGGTTCCACCAGGTCGCCCCGTCCACTTTGGCCGCGTCAAACAATTCCTGTGGGATGGTGATCAGGCCGCCATAGAAGATCAATAACGCGAACGGGCTGATCCAGGGGAAGCCAATAGCGATCAATGCGGGCATCGCTGTGCTGCGGTCGCCCAGCCAGGTACGTGTGAGTTGATCGAGTCCCAGGCCGCGCAGGGTTTCATTCAGCAGGCCGATGTTGGGATCATAGATATTCACCCACAACAGCACACCAACCACGCTCGGTACGACCAGCGGGATGATGAACAGGGTACGGACCGCGTACTGCATGAAGTTGCTGCGGATGTGGAAAATTAACTCCGCGACCAGCAGCGGTACAGCCAGCTTCACAAATGCAGCGACTGCTAACAGCACTGCATTTTTCATGCCAATCCAGAAGTATTGGCTGTTGACCATCGCGCCGAACTGATCCAGACCCACCCAGGTGGTTTCGATGCCGGGATTCCACTCTGTAAACGAGTGGTAGAGGCCAGAAGCCGCTGGGTAATAGTTGAAGATGAGTAGCAGGATGATCGTTGGGATGATCAGGAAATAGGACACACGGCTGCGCCACATACTCACCAGCGTACGTCGCACCGGGCGTGAGGTCACATTCCAGAAGTGCGCGCCAGACGTCGTGCGATTGACCCATACAGCGCCGATTGCTAACAGGAGCAGCAGCGCCGCCGGGATACCGATCATCAGGTTGCGCCGGTTCGTTTGGGCGATGGCATAGGCTGCTGCAGCGGCTTCAGTGGTGGTCGCATGGACCGCACCGCCGCGTGTGCCGATTAACCAGGTTTGACCGTCAGCGGAGATCGCCAGGCTGGAGATCGGTTCGCCAAAATTGCTGCGCTGGATGACGCTGCCGTCCGCGCTGTCGAGCAGAAATACCTCGCCGCTGCGCGAACCGACCAGAACACGGCTGCCATCAGCGGCCATATCCACCGTCAAGCAATTGCTGCGAGATGTACAGCGCCCTTGATCGGGCGGTGTGATTTGCCAGATGATGTCGGCGTTCGCACCGTTAATCAGCGTGATTTGCCCGTCGAGTGTGGCCGCAACCACCTGCGCACCGTTGCTGGTTACCGCGATACCGGTGACGTCATCGGAAAGTTGCGCACGCCACAGCCGACTTCCTTCCGGGCTGAACAGGCTGACGACGGAGTCGCGCGTGCCTGCCAGTGGGCGGATTTTACTACTGCCGTAAATAGCGATTGAATCCGCGATGTTTTCCAGGCCGTATGTCCACATGGGTTCGCCTGTTTCGCGGTCGAAATAGAAAAGCTGCCGGCTTTCATCCACGGCGGCGATGCGCGAACCGTCAGCAGAGATGGCGACATCCAGAAAAATGCGCGTGTCGCGATAGGCCCAGAGTTGCTCACCTTCGGCGTTCAGCAGATAGACATTGCGGTCTTCGCTGGCGACAGCGGTATACTGCCCATCCGCTGAGGTATCTACGCCCCAGACAGTTCCCTGTGGAGCAAACTCCCATAGCAGGTTGCCCTGCTGATCATAAGCTGCCACACGGTTATTACGGCTGCCTACGATCTGAATAGTGCCGTCCTCGGAGAGGGCCGTCCCATAGACAATATCTCCAAGAGAAGCATCCCAGGTATCATCCTGGGCTAGCACGGTCAGTGGCAGCGCCAGCAGTACTAACAGCAGCGCCACCAGCAGCACACGTGCTGACGTTACATATTTTGAACCCAATGGAACCTCCTTCTAAAAGCGTCGAAAGCACCGGACAGCGCGAAGCTGTCCGGTTTTTGATTTTGTCTGAACGCTGCTAGAAGTTTTCTGGCCGCTTGCTCGGATCTTCGAGGTCGGCAGGGGTGATATTCTGGTGATCCAGAATCTCGTCAAAGTGGTTCATGAGCGACTGCTCATAGTCATCGAGGAAGGCATCCAGGGTGATCTCGCCCAGGAAGTACTGGTGCGCCAGGTCGACCCATTCACGTACAGATGGCTGGTAGTCCGCCACGCCACGGGAACGATAGGTTCCGGCGGTGTCCTTCTCGGTGTTACCGATCAGGCGCAGACCTTCGAAACGTGCTTCCAGTTCGGGCGGTAGCTGCACATCGTTGATCGCTAACGGGCCATTAACACCGCCGTTGGCATTATTGGGGTCCAGCTTGTTTGCCAGGTAGACACCCGCACCTTCAGGGCTGGTCACAAACATCAGGAAGTCGACTTCGAGGTCGTTCTGAGCCTGATCTTTCTTCGGGATGCTCCAGAAGCCGATATTCACTTCAATCGTACGGGCAGGGGCATCTACCTCTGCGCCTTCCATCGTCGGATTGTTGAAGGTACCCAGTTCGAAGACGTTGGCTGCCAGATCATCGGCAGACGGGGTCGGGGTAGGCGCGCCTTCTTCAGCGGTAGAGTAGTTGTAAGTGCCTTCAGCCAGGCTGCGGATGTCTTTTTCAAAGTTGCTCAGCATCCAGGCACCATCGAGGCGGATCGCAGCTTTCCCGGTGAGGAACAGTGGGTAGGCATCGGTTGTGCCGATCCAACCAGGAGGCGCACAGCGATCACCAAATTCCTTGAAGTTGGTATACATCTCGCGCCAGGCTTCGCCGTTGACGCTTTGCTCGCCATCTCTCAGCGCGATCATCTTACGCACCGGGTTGAAGGTGATATTGGTGTTGTCGTCGTTGGTCGGATCGCTGGGATCATAAACCCATTGGTCATCGACACCTTCACGGAAGCAGTAGTCACCAGGCTGGCAGCGTACCAGTTCGGCCTCATCGCGGGTGAACTGATCGGCATACATACGGGCTAGCCAACCCACACGCAGTTGCCAGAAGGAGTTGAAGTCGCCTTCAATTGCCACCGGGATGTAACCAGCGTCGCTCAGCGCATCACACCAGTTCAGGAACTCGTCCCAGGTGGGTTGGTTGCGTGGGCCTTCGGCCACAGCCTGCGCATCGTCCAGAATGCCAGCTTCTTCAAAGGCTGTCTTGTTATAGAACCACAGCACCTGCACAGTTTCCGTGTTCAGCAGGTACATCTCGCCGGTCAGCGGGTCGCGCATGTTGGAAAGCGCGGTTTCGTCGAAATCTTCGCGCCACAGACGGTTGCTGTAGGGGCTCTCGCGGTCCAGATAGGCGCTGAGGTCAAGAAACACCTTGTCGTTCACCAGGTCGGCGACGACGTTACCATTCACCAGTGAGAACTCGGGATCGCCAGCCGCGAACTGCGTGCGGATGAATTCCTGATAGCCCTCGCTCGGTTTCAGTTCAACCGTGCAGTTTACGTTAGGATGGAGTTCGACATAAGCGGCGCATAGGGCTTCCCACGTCTGGGTGTCAAGACTCTGGAAGCTGACGACAATGTCACCGCTGAGCTCTGCCATCTCACCTTCACCTTCACCCTCGATCTCAACTTCATCTTGAGCGATGGTGATGCTAAAAGAGACGACTAGCAGACCTAACAGGAGAAAGGTCACGAAGATTTTGAGGTTTTTGGCGGACATAACTTTTTTCCTTCACACAAAAGTATTGACGAAAATGAATCTGTAGAAGATTTAGACGAATTTGCGTTTTTGCCCTCCTCGTTTTATAAATGATAAAATTGTAACTTACACGTATAAGTATATACCACATCAGGGAAAAACAAGTCAAATTTTGGTGTTTGACTGAAAATCTCTTCTTTGATAGATTACTCTTTTAAGGTGTAATGGAGCAATCCAGCACCAAATGAACACCCAGGGGCAAGTATGAAACGACCCACGCAAGCGGATGTAGCCAGATTGGCCGGTGTCTCCCGCGCGACCGTCTCCTATGTCATCAACGGCTTACAGGATAATCAGGTCTCGGAGGAAACACGGCAGCGGGTACTCAAAGCTGTGGCGGAGCTGGGTTACCAGCCAGATGCAATGGCACAGTCGCTGCGTCTGGGGACCACGAATACCATTGGCCTGCTCATTCCCGATATGGATAACCCACACTACTGGCATATCGCCAAAGGAGTCGAAGGCGAAGCCCAGCAGCAGGATTATGACCTGCTGCTCATCAGCGCATCCCTGGACCCTGACCGCGAACTGCACGGGGTTCGTGCGCTTTCACGCCGTCGTATTGATGGCCTCATCCTGATTCTAAGCTTCATCGACTATGCCAATGACGACATCCGCCGTCTCATCCGCCAGAAAAGACCGCTGGTGCTGGTGGGTGGCAGTTCGGCGCGTGATGTAGATACGGTGTACCTCAACGAAGTGCAGGGTGCATCGCTGGCGATGGCGCATTTGCTGGAACTGGGTCATAAACAGATTGGTTTTGTCTACGGTGTGGCGCATAATCAGATGGGCGCGAGACGGCTGGAAGCTTACCATAAAGCCATGCAGGCTGCCGGATTGGACCCGCTTGTCGAGCATTGCGGCACAACCCCTGAGGATGGTTATCAAGCAGCGTACAGTCTGCTCAATCGCAAACCGCGCCCTACCGCGCTGCTGGTGATCAACGATCTGCTGGCAATCGGTGTCCTGCGGGCAATTGTGGATTATGGCCTGAGCATCCCACAGGATATTTCCGTCGCCAGTTTTGACGACATCAACCTGTCACTGTACGTGAATCCGCGCCTGACCACTGTGGGCGCGAACGCCAGCACCTTGGGGCAGGTCGCGGCGCGAACCATCTTTCAACGGCTGCAAGACCCCAATCTACCCCATCAAAGCGTTGAATTATCCGGCGAGTTGATTATGCGCGATTCCACTGGCCCCGTCCCGACCGCGCCGGACAGACCTCAGCGGCGGAAAATGGTCGGGCAGTAATCCGGGTTATCGACAAATAAGGAAAGACCCGCACGGGTATCCGGCTCACGTAGGGCGGATTGATTGGTGCGTAAATGCACCGCAAAGCTGCGGCGCGGCCTGCCGGAGATATTCGATCCACTGCCATGCAGCACCAGCTTATCGTGAAAGCTGACCCCACCAGGTGGCAGCACCGCCACACCCTCTGTCCAGGATTCACCCTCCGGCGCATGCATTTCCTGCTCGTTGAAATCACCGAAGAAATCGCCATCCATCAATCCCCAACGGTGCGACCCGCTGACGAATTTCATCGGGCCAGCGTCTTCGGTCACGTCACTCAGTGCGATCCAGGCGGTAAATAACTGGCTGCCCTCAGCCCAGGTGTTCTGCCAGTACTGGAAATCCTGGTGCCAGCCAACGGTCGGCGCTTTGGCCCCGGTGACGGAGGGTTTATACAAAAGCTGCACCCACCACACCTGCACCCATTCCGCGCCGGTGAGTTCTGCGGCCAGTTGACCAAGCGCCGGGTAGTTCAGCAACTCACGAATGCCATAGCTGGCGATCTGCGGCATCTCGATTTTGCACAGCTTATTAGGGTCATCGCCGGGATTCCAGGGTGATTCAAACGGCGCTTGGCCGGTATCATAGCGACCTTCACGCAGCGCGTCCATACCCTCAACCGCGCCCTGGATCAGTTCCTGCGGGAAAATCGACTCGGCATGAACATAAAAGCCATCATTTTGATATGCCGTCCGGTTGGCGGCGGTGTCGATCTGCATAAATGACTCCTATCAATAAAATCCCCTTTTCTATGACCTGATTGTATCAAAGCGGCCAGATAATGGGTACAAGCACGATAGCAATCCCGTAAATCAGGGCGGTCAGGAGCGATCCCACCCGTAAAAAGTCGCTGAATTTATACTGACCTGGCCCATAAACCATCAGGCAGGCTGGTTCCAGCGGGGTGAGATAGGAGCAGCTTGCCGCGACCGCGATCATCATGGCGAAGGTGCGCGGGTTGAGTCCCAGTTGCAGGGCGGTCTGGATGGCGACCGGCACCAACACAACCGCAGCGGCCTGATTCGACATCGGCTGCGTGAGGATGACTGCCAGCACGAAAAATCCGGTCAGCAGCGCGAATCCGCCCAGGTGACCGCCTACGTCTACCAGGAGATTTGCCAGATATTCAGCCGTGCCGGTGGTTTCCATCGCCACGCCCAGGGCCAGCATCGAGCCGATCAGGATAATCACCGTCCACTCGATCTCCTGGTAAGCTTCCTGCGGCGTGATGCAGCGCGTGAGGAAGGTCAGCACCGCACCGGCCAGCACCGCCACCGGCACCGAGAGGATATTGAGGCTGGCGACGACCAATGCACCGACGAAGATGGCGACGGCGATTGGGGCGCGGCGGCTGTTGAGACGGGTATGCGTGACGGTGCCGATCACCCGCAGGGTATCGTCACGCGCCAACTGTGCGATGTCACGTGGTATACCCTGTACCAGCAGCACATCGCCGACGCGCAGGGCGATGCTGCTGATCTTGCGGCGAATTGTCTCCCCGTGGCGGTTGATCGCCAGCACGTGGATGTTATACCGTTCGCGAAAACGCAGGGTTTTGAGTGAGCGTTGGATAAAAGAAGAACGCGGCAGGATGAGGATTTCGGCCAGTTTCAGCTCTTCCTCCGGTTCGAGTTCTTCCAGCTTGTAATCCGACTTCAGTTCGATGCCACCGGTATCCCGAATTTTGAGAATGCCATCGCGCATTCCTTCCACCAGCAGCAGATCACCCTCTTTCAGGCGGAGATTGGGTTCGGGATTAATGTAACGTTTTTTATCGCGCACGATGCGCAGGATGTTCAGGTCAAGGTCACGGCGCAGGCCGCTTTCTTCTAGCGTCTGACCCACCAATGCCGAATCGGGCAGGACGACCGCTTCGGTCAGATAACTGTATTCGCCATAATCGTGATCCGCTTCGCTGGCGGTGCGGTCGGGAACCAGCCGCCGCCCGACAAAATACATATACAGCAGTCCCACAATCACGACCGGAATACCGACAGGTGTCAGCTCAAACATGCCCATCGGTTCCAGGCGATACTGGATCATCACGCCGTTAATCACGATGTTGGTCGATGTGCTGACCAGCGTCAATGAGCTGGCGAGGATCGTGGCAAAAGCCAGCGGCATCAGCAGCCGCGACGCGCTCACTTTCAATCGTCGTGAGATGCCGAGGACGATGGGGAGGAAGAAAGCGGCGGTGGCGGTATTGCTCATCAGGGCGCTGAGGCCCGCCGCCGAGAGCATAATCACCAGCAGCAGCCGGTCCGGCGTGGCTTCGGTGTAGCGTAAAATCCAGCGCCCCATAAAATCCACCACCCCGGTGCGAACCAGCGCGGCGGTCATGATGAGCAGCCCCAGCAGCATAATCGCGGTTTCGCTGCCGAACCCGGCAAATGCCTGGGCAGGGTCCAATAAACCGGTAAAGATGAGGACCAAAACGACAATAAAACCGATTACATCGGCGGGAATCCACTCAAAGGACAGCAAAATCAATGTGCCTGCCAGCACGGCAAGCAGTAATGCAATCTCTCCCGTCACGCCACATCGCTCCTTTAGCAAATGCCAGGGTATTGCCGTGGAGAGGAGTATATCGGCAGAAACCCACCTGTACATAGGTGATGTGGTTGGTTTAGTACAGATAATATTATAGAGTTTGACTATATGATCGGTAGGAAATTGGTTTAAGGCTGTAGCTGCTCACGGTTGAAAGATAAGTGATCGTCCACCACAGTTCCCACTAGAAGAACGTGATCCTATCGAATGGAGTATTTGCTGGATACGAATACCCGAGGCTATTGCTCGGTTCCTCCAAGGCTATGCCAACACCCGTAAATACACTAACTAATCAGGACTGGCGTAAACATTTGCTTCGGTCAGGCGCTCCTTGCGTTGACCAATCGCATCTGTCACCCGTGGATAGGGGTTCGCCTGTCGCCGGTAAATCTGCTTCAGCAGCCGATTTTGCTCCTGAAGTAAGTCAACCATGCGCCGTGTCTGATTGTTGGTTTCCAGCAGAAGATCAATCAGGCGTGACAACACATAACTGCTGATGCTGACGGCCACGCCAACGGCTATGAAGATCGCGCCCTGGTTCAAAAATGCTTCCATTGGGTTATCGGGAACGCGAACCGTGACATAAATCCCCCAGGCCACACAAAACACCAGGGCCACAATTGCCAGCACCTTGTAGACCACCCCCATGATGCGTAGCACAGGGTAACGTTTTACAGCAAGAGAAGGTCGGTTTATTTGCTCACTCATCACATTTATTTCCAGCAAATACTGTTACATGTGAGTATACATCTTTATGTGAGCCTGGGTTGCAGGGAGAGGTGAAATTTTCGTAAAAAATTCAGACAGCAGCGGGGCAGGGGCGACATTGTGCCGCCCCTGAATGTAGGTAAAACTTATTCCAGTGCGTCTTCCAGGCCAGCGATCATCTCGTCTACAGCTTCTTCGACCGTCGCTTCGCCTACCAGCACCTTCTGGAAGGCGGGCAGCACGACATTGGAACTCCAGCCGGAGTAACCGATGAAATTCGGTTCCAGTGTGCCGAAGGTCAGCGTTTCGATTGCGGCAGCGTAGAATGGATTCTCAGTGATGCGCGGGTCCTCGCTGACGGCGGATGAGGCCGGGAAGTAGCCGGTCTCTTCCAGGAACGCGATGGTCGGGTCGGTCTCGCCCCAGAACTGAATCCAGGCAAAGGCCGAGTCGAAGTTATCGCGCTTCATAATGCCGTTGTAGAGGTAGCTCAGGCGGGCGGTGGTCGCCACTGGACCCGCCGGGCGGATTGCGCTCATAAACACGCCATCGGTCCCCAACGCTTCCTGAATTTCCGCCAATGACCCGGTGTGATGCCAGACCATCGCGGTTTGCCCGGTCTTGAAGCCTTCCATAATCTGGCGGTAGCTGTCGCTGGGTGCGCTTGGCGGGACCACACCGTGAACCGTATACAGGTCCGAGTACCACTGGATGGCCTCAATCGCCAGATCACGATCAATCGCCGGTTGACCATCGACCACGATGGGGGAGCCAAACGCCTCAAGCATCGCGACCACGAAGCCCTGGCCGCCATCACCACCGCGCATGCCGAAACCGTAACGCCCATTTTCCGCATCCGTCATAGCGATCGCAGCTTCCAGGAATTCGTCAAAGGTGGTCGGCGGCTCGATGCCCGCTTCATCGAACCAGTCTTTGCGATAGTAGGCCCAGTCCACGAAGGTGAAGGCAGGGATGCCGTAGATTTCACCGTCAACGGTGATGCCTTCCCAACGGTTGTCCGGGAAGTATTCCTTCAATTCCCAGTTGTTAACCTCTTCGGTGATCGGAATCAGCCCATCCATCGCCACCATATCTGGCAGGCGTGCCACGCTGACCATTGACGTATCGGGGCGGCTGTCTGCGATCACCGCCTGGGTGAACTTGGTCATGAAGTCCGCGTTCGGGATATTCTCCTGAATCAGCTCGATGTTCGGATACTTCTCGTTGAACATCGCAATCACACGCTCCATGCCCTGAAACTCGGTCTCACTGGTGAAGTGATGCCAGTAGTTGACGGTGCCGCCCAGGTCTTCCTGCGCCAGGGCAGGCAGCAGATGGGCGAAAGGCACTGCCGCCAGCCCGGTGAGGCCCGCAGCCTTCAAAAAATCACGACGACTCATTTTTAAGTTCGGCATAGCGTTGTTCTCCTTAAAAAAACTTTACGAAATAAACAGCTTCTGTCAGATGACAAAAGCCAGGGGCTAACCTTTTACAGCGCCAGCAGTCAGGCCGCGCACCAATGACTGCTGCACGATGGCGAACAGGATTACCACCGGGATGATGCTGATAATACCCCCGGCACTAAAACTGCCCCAGGGGAGTTGAAACTCGCCGACCATCAACTGCAAGCCGACCGGCCAGGTGCGTGATCCCTGGCTGGTGGTGAGCATCAGCGCGAACAGGAATTCGTTCCACGCCGAGATGCCGATAAATACCGCCGTCGCCACCAAACCGGAGCGCGCCAGCGGCAGAATCACGCGAAACAATGCGCCCAGGCGGGTGCAGCCGTCAATCCGCGCCGCGTCTTCCAGATCGACCGGGATGGCATCGAAGAAGCCCTTCATCATCCACACACACAGCGGCAGCAGGAAAGTGGTATAGGCCAGCGCCAGCCCAAAGCGGCTGTCCAGCAGGCCCGCGTTGCGCATCAGAATAAACAGTGGGATGAGCATCAACACCACCGGGAACATGCGGATAACCAGATAAAACAGCAGCAGCCCGCTGCGTCCGCGAAAGCGATAGCGCGAGAAGCCGTACGCCGCCAGTGAGCCGATAATCAGGCAGATAATCAGTGTGATGACAGTGACGACCGTGCTGTTACCGATCAACGTGGTGAAGCCGGAGCGGTTCCAGATGGCGACATAATTATCAAATGTAATGCGCGTGGGCAAGTATTGCAGGTCGGTCGTGATGATGTCGGATTCATACTTCAGCGAGGTGATGAATGTCCAGATCAGCGGGAAGATGGCGAAGATCATCACCAGCCCGATCACGCCGTAGCTCAGCGTACCCAGGATAAGGTTGGTTCTGCGCTTGGTTTGGAACATGCCTTATTCTCCTGCGATCCGCGATACGCGCACGTAAATCACCGTGAACACCATCAAAATCAGGAACATCACGACAGAAAGCGCTCCCGCGTAGCCGAAGTCAAAATCGGTATAAGCCTTCTGGAAAGCATAAAGTGACAGCACCTGTGTGGCCTGACCGGGACCGCCGTTGGTCAGGATGATCATGAGGTCGGGCGAGTTGACCAGCCCGATCACGCGCAGCACCACCGTCGCCACGATAATGGGTTTGAGCAGCGGCAGTGTGATATTCCAGAACTGCCGCCACGGGCTGGCCCCGTCTACAGAAGCAGCTTCGTACAGGTCTTCATCAATGCCCTGCAAGCCCGCCAGCAGCAGCAGTGTGAAGAAGGGGAATCCACGCCACAGCGCGACCAGCAGCACCGCCGGCAGGGCGGTATTCGGGTCTGCGAACCAGGCTTTGTATTGACTCAGGAGGCCGACTTTGACCAGCAGGTCGTTAATCACCCCCAGGCGCGAGTCGAGCATGAGCGCCCACATATTGCCTGCCACCACTGAGGGCAAAATCCACGGCAGCAGCACGACCACCCCGGCGATTTTCATAACGATGCCGCCACGATTAAGCGCCAGCGCGGTGATGAGGCCAAGCAAAAACTGCGACGTCACCCCCACCACGACCCAGATCACCGTGTTGGTCAGTGACTTGATAAACACCTTGTCGCTGAGCAAATCCTGGTAATGTTCCAGACCGATAAAGCCGTTTTTATCGGGACGGGTCAGGCGCATTTCCTGGAAGCTGAGGCCAATGCCGGAGATGACCGGATAGATGACGACGATGAAGATGAGGATGAGGCTGGGGGCGATGAGCAGATAGGCCCAGCGCCGCCCTTCCGAAAGCTCGCCCAGGAAGCGCAGAGGATTAAGCGAAAAACGTCGCGGAACGGTGGTTCCCCCCGTAGCCGGTTTCAGGATACCCATAAAGTAATCTCGCCCAAACGATAATTTACAAAAGTAACTTTAATATAAATGATAAATTATTACACGCACCAGCGCCAGCGATTGCTTTTCGAGGTGATTTTGAGGACGCGCTGTAGATGGCATGGTACGGTCACTGCCGGATGTGATCATAGACGGTAAAATCCGTCTGTTTATTTTCAATACTTGAGGAAGTCCAATGATTTTACTAACGTTCAAGAAGCAGGGCACCTATGTCCTGGGCATTAAGACCGATGCCGGTGTGATTGATGTGGGTGCGTCGAGCCAGAGCGCCCCGGCCACGGTGGATGCGCTGCTGGCGCAGGGGCAGGCGGGGCTGAATGCCCTGGAAAGCCTGGCCGCGAATGTACCCGCCGATAGCTTGCTGGATGAAGCCAGCCTTGAAATCGGCCCCTGCGTGCCGAATCCCGGCAAAATCCTGTGTGTGGGCCTCAATTACCGCCGTCATGCCGCCGAGTCCGGCATGGATGTCCCCAAGACGCCGGTCCTGTTTTCCAAGTTCAATAACGCGCTGGCCGCCCCCGGCGAAGAAGTGCCGCTCTCGGATGCTGGCGTGCAGTACGACTATGAGGCGGAATTGGTGGTCGTGATTGGCAAGCAAGCCAAGAACGTCAGCGAAGAAGAAGCACTGGATTACGTCTTTGGCTATTGCAACGGCGATGATGTCAGCGCACGTGATTTGCAGTTCGTGAGCAGTCAATGGCTGCTGGGCAAAACGCTCGATAAATTCATGCCGATTGGCCCCTATCTCGTGACCGGCATCGCCGACCCGCAAACCCTGTCCATCCGCTGCTGGCTGAATGGCGAGCTGCGCCAGGATTCCAACACCGCTGATATGGTGTTCAACGTAGCGCAGGTCATCAGCTACGCCAGCCGCTACATGACACTCTACCCCGGCGACATCATCTCCACCGGGACGCCCGAAGGCGTGATTATGGGCCTGCCGGAGAAGAACTGGCTCAAACCGGGTGACGAGGTGACTGTCGAGGTCGAGGGATTGGGTCGCCTCACCAACACCATGTGCGCCGGGTAAATCTTATTCAGCGCGTCTGGGTGAATGCGAGTAAAATGGTTGCGTGAGGAGGCGTAATGTCGAAGAAAAACTGGACTCTGGTTGACGATCTTGAGTCGGCAGCACAAACACAGGTGTTTTCTGGCGGTGCTTGCAACCTGCTCGATGAACAAGGCCACCTGCTGCGCAACGATGAACGTGACGCCATTAATGATTGGCTGACCGAGCAGGGGATCGTCTTTTTCGATCCCCAGATTCACCCGGACACCCACGGCTGCGAATATGACTATGATGTGCATTTTCCGGTGGAGATGGCCGCTCGGGCAGCCGCGAAGATCAATCTCTACGAAGTCTCGCTGCGCACCTTTGGCGGCATCACCAGCCTGGAAATCGCGGCGGACCAGTTTCGGTATCGTGAGCCGATGGTGATCTATTTCTCCGATGGGACATCGCAGACAGATGCGGTCCCGGCGCACTCCGAGAAAGGCTATCCGCTGTTTGTGCCGCATGGCATCAACAGCAGCGAAGCGGCCATGCAGGCCCATTACCACGAGTTCATCAAGAATGCCAACAACATGCGCAAGTATCTGGTGTCCTTCGCCAAAGAGCTGGACACCCTGACGGTGACTTTTAACGATCGGGTCTATGAAGGCGATATTGCCATTTCGCCGGAACGGATGCATGCCGCCGATATTTTCCGGGCGGTCGTCCATGCCGCTTCCGGCCAGCGGGTTTTCGTCACCTTTACGGGCGGGGATACGGCGCAGGATGCCAACGGAAATCCGGTCTTGCGGCTGCCGCAAAATCCGCCGAAAATCCAAATGCAGGCGCTGCTTGACCAGTATGTCGATGAAGCCAATGCACTGCGCCGGGCGATGGCGGAGCTGGTGAGGATCAACGTGTTCACGCGGGTGGTTTATACCCACCGCTCAGCGATTATCGCGCTGGAAGAAGTGCTGCGTATCAAGCAAGTGATCGCCTGATTGGTGGTACGATAACATAAACAGACACGGAGGTCTGCTTGAACATCTGGAAATCGCTCTTGATAAGTCTGATCGTGCTGGCTGCACTGGCCGCCTGTTCACCGCAGGCGGACGACGCGATGCCGACGCTGGCGGTGCTGCCTTCGCTGGCCCCTAGCG
>JAIOHN010000759.1 GCA_019912985.1 Anaerolineae bacterium
GTATTACAGGGCTCCCTGGATCGGATGGTGTTGGCGCAGGCGCATTGGGCGACCTGAATACCGACGGCATCAGCACTTCAAATATGCTATTTGCCACAGTGTTCATGTTTTGAGCCGCCGTAACCGCAAGGGGGGCGCCGCTCCCCGCGCCAGAACCACCGGCCATTGAGGCAAGCTCGTTGCTGGTCGCACGCGCAACTCCGGCAATGTATGTCCAATTTGTAAGCAACCCTAAAACAATGGCGCAAACAACGACAGCGTGGACCACACGCCTTACACCATCAACAAGATCTTCCTCAAAGATGGTGTAGATGATTGCCGCGACAAAAAGGAATCCAAAAAGCCAGGGGAGTATCTGGGTCGCACCGGCGTTGGCCAGGGACTGGCCAACGCTATCCGACATTTCCGTCAGCTTGTTGAAAAATTTGGTGAGGATATCGAATATCAGTTCAAGCATGCTAATTCACCATGCCAACGACAAACCCAACGATCCTTGCAACCACCACGAACGACAGGATCAGGGCTAGCACCAAAATTCTCTTTCCCTGCTGCATGGCCACAAGGTAAGTGCCTGCGGCCATCGCCATGCTCCATTTTCGTTTGCCGGCAAGGCCGCGTAAAATTGAGCGACGGGCAGCAACTTCGCTCATGCCGGCAATATCAGGATTCGCGGATGCCCATGCGAACCAGACAAGCCTGCGCAGTAAACTAAAGTCCGCGCCCCACATTAGTAGCGCGGCGATCCTTAGTGAATATGGATGCTCGATTCGAGTCATTATCTGGCGAGCATCCGCCTGACAAGCTCCTGCATGCGCGCTGCCTCACTTGTCTGTTGCTGCTGCATAAGCTGTTGATCGGAGTACGTGCGCGCATGGATAGCATTCGCAGTCGCCATGCTTCCCTGTATCCCAACCAGCAGGCCAGAAATCTGCGCATTGCCCTGCGCAATCGTCTGCAGTCCCTGAATGTTTCCTTGAACGTTCGGAATCGATTGGGCATAGGTCTGAACCGCGTTCATGTCCCTTTCGAGATTGCCGATTCTCCGATGGGCATCCTCTTCGACACTGCGGAAATAATCGCGATTGGTTCTGGACAGCGCAATCATGTTATTGACATACTGCTGAGGCTGCATGTTGAGGTCATCCATGGCGCGCCCATGCATGTCCAGCATTTGCGAAACCGATCTGGCGCTTGTGTAAAGATCGCTGACCCTGCCATACAACTGCGCGTACTGGCCGATCGTCCCCGCAATATCACCGAAAGCGCTTCCGAACATCTGTTGCAAGACGGATGCCGGCAGCTGCTGCAGGTTCTGCAACATGGTCATGTACTGGTTGATCTGTACCATGACAGATTCCGCATGCTTAGCATAGCTCGCTACCAGTTCGGCATTGTTCATCAGCTGGGTAGCTTCGGTCGCGCCGCCACCCAACCCGCCGCCACCGGACATCGCCGGCGCGGGGAAGAAGGAGAGCGAAAACGACAGCGCGAAGACTGCAATGATGTGTTTTTTACACATGGCGCACCTCCTCAAGATAACGTGATTTCCAGTCCAGGGATTGTGAAGCAAGATGTTTCTCGAACAGCGACAGCGCAGCCGCATCGGAACGCAACACCGCCACCTGCTCCTTGCTGAACGCGCAAGTCGCCATGCGAGCGACTCCGGGCTTGACGATGAAATAGTTTTCACGCGGCCGCGCCGCACGGATCCGATCAATCTGGTCATCGGTCAGCTCGAACTCCGAACGATAGAGTTTGCGGAGCGATTCCGATCCTGCATAAGGATTGGGCAAGAATATCCGCGTCGGGATGTTATCCCGAATGGACGAGAACACCTTCCCGCCGGCGGCCGCCAAGTCCTCCAAACTTTGCGTTGCCATAACCACGTTCGCCGTCAGCTTCGCGTAGGTCTTGAGCATATCGCGGATCTTGGCCGCGAACGTCTCATCCTCGAGTAGGAACCAGCACTCCTCCAGGTAGACGATGGTTGGCACGACCTTGCCTTGCCGGTTCTCCTCCAACATGCGCTGGATACGGTAGAAGGCGTACTGCATGAAGGCGCGCGCCAGTCGCGGATTGCGCAGCACCTCCCCCATTTCGATGCAGCAGAAATCGGAGATCGAGAACGAATCCTCGACGTTATCGAAGTATTTCGCCAGAGGTTTGTCGCCGACCCATGGATCCAGTTGCACTTGCAAGTGCATAGGCAGCTGCGTAAATACGGACAGCAGCCGTCTGTGCGGTTCGTAGGGGTCGTTGGCCACCTCCTCGATTGCCTCCCATACGGATTTCTCGTCCTGGGCTGTAACCACATACCCGCGGCTCGAAAGCAAACCGCACACCCAATCCACAACAAAGGGCCAGTGCGCCTTGTCGCCGACCAACGATATCGGGTTGAGGCGCACCGACTCGGAAGTGTCCGACATGTTGATGTGCTGCCCACCCTGTAGGAGCGTCGGCGCCTTGCAGGAGAAATCCTTGTCGAAGATGATCACACGGCAAGGCTCGTACTTCCTCCATTGCGACAGCAGGAAATTGATGAACACGCTCTTGCCGGACCGGCTCGGGCCAACCACCATAGCGTGGCCCAACGCGCCGCTGTGGAAATTAAAATAGAAGGGAGTCAGGTAGTCAGTCGTCAGCACCGTCAGCGCAGAGCATTCGCGGCCCGTTTGCTTGGAAAGATACTCGTTTGACTCCTCTCCCTTGAGCACCGACCGGATCGGCGCAACATCGCCCATGTTTTGGCACGACAGGAGCGACCATCTCTGGCATTCACGGTACTGCCCCGGCATGGTGGTTGCGAACGCTGACAGCAGATGGAGGGTTTCCCTTACCGCGCCAGGAAGCGCGGAATTGTGCATCACGGAAAGAGCTTCGCGCGACAGATTGCGCGCCTCATCAGGCGTCTGCCCGAAGAAAACGCAGGTTACGTTGTGCCACCCCCAGAACAGGCGCCCGGCGGTCATCTCCCGCTCCACCTCTTGGGCATCCTCAACCGCTTCCGCTCTTGCGCGGTTCATCGAACTGTCGTTCATTTGCCCACCGCGGAAAGCGCCGATGATGTAGCTCTTGAGCGGGTACTTCAGCAACTCGTTGTAGCGCTTCACTGAAGAGACGCGCTTTTGCAGCTCAACCCGGCCGGCGATCCGGTAGCAATGCGACATCACCATTTCACCCGGCGTGGACAAAAGCATGTCCATGGCGCCAGACCATGTTGATTCCGGCCAGCTCTTCATGGATAGCGCTGAAGCGTAGGCGTCGCCTATGCGCAACACGTCTTCGCCGACAGAGATAGCGGAGGACGGCAGCAAACCGTCCAAGAAGCGGTTTTCGTCCCAGTAGCAAGGGCGGTCGGGCAGATCAGGTGTGATTGTGCTGCGCAGGAAACCGAGCAGCTCAGCCCCGCGTAACCGCCTCATGCTGATGTCTCGCAGCGTCGAAGCAACGGCCTCAAGCACCTCTTCGTAACGCGCCACGGTGTAATCGATCTCTCGGGCTTCCCATGCAAACGCATACTGATCGGAGAATAGGGTACGCGCCGCGGTCACCATGGCGGATATTGGGCTCTCCCCTTCCTTGATCAGCGCCTGCATCCGGTCGAAGTATCTCGATGCCCCCTGTTCCGGCGCAAGCAGGATGGAAAGGTAATGCCGGTTTACATAGTTCTTGCCGGCGAGAAACCGCTTTTTGTGGTTCTCGTCCAGATCCCGGCCGATGTTGTCGGAGAAATTGCCTTCAGGGTAGTGGTTTGTTCGGGCACGACGGACAGTCCACCAGATTGTGACCGGGCGATCCGACACAAACCTCATTGCGGTGTCCAGCCGGTCAAGCTGGATGGCCACATCCTGGGAGGTGGTCGCGTCCCCGTCGATTCCCTCGAACTCGAACGACGCAAGAAGTCCCGAATCCTTGCAAACCACGATTTCTGGCGTAATTGGGAACAGCCACGGGACCAGTTCCGTAATTGGCTTTTCTAGCACAACTCACCTCGCCCGAATCCGGATGGGCGCATCCCGCGCTTTTGCCTTGGGCTGGCCCATGGTTCGTATCGGTCTGCCTGCAGGCTGTACCGGATGTAAATCTTCCGCGAATGGTGATCGCGTCTGGCTACTTGCTTGAGCATCAAATGAATCAGATACGTCATGGGGATCCACTGCCACAAGCGCAGCACCATCAGCATGAACACCAGGACCGCGATGTTGATCAGTTCCAAATGAAAATCAGCGCCACCGAGCAGCAATGGCTTCTCGATCACACTGAACACCTTGGAAACGCGGGCATGCTCCATCAGCAGGTCGTAACCGTGATGTTGAACAACCACGAGATGATCGAAGTAGCGCCAATGAGGCCGGCAACGCCGATCAGGATCTTGATTGCCCAGGTCAGCATCGAGCTACCTTCATTGAGCGCAAGCACAACAAAGAAGATCACCACCGCTACGCACGCCACGAAAGCGACGAGCACGCTGTTGCCGGTGACCATCGAAAGAGCGCGACACAGCGCCTGGCTGAATGAGCCAAGGCCGGCAGCCTGCGCCCAGGCGAGGCTGGGAGTCAGGGCGATGATGGCGGGAAGAAAATATTTCATTGCCTTCTCTGATTTCACAAAAACTCTCCTTTTCGGCTAAAAATCTGACTGGTCAAATACTCCCCATCCTTTACTCCGAGGATCTCGATAATTTCGTCCGGCCCGCGCACACCATCGTGGCGGGAACAATGAATGACAAAATGGAATGTGTTGGCAATCTGCTGTCGCAACGCCGGCAGCGGCAAGGTTGCCGCATCCTGGTTCATCCGCACCATGCTCTCAAGGCGCGCAAGCGCCAGGATCGGATTGTCTGCATGCATCGAACACGCCCCACCAGAGTGGCCCGTATTCATCGCATCGAGCATGTCGTAGGCCTCTGGGCCGCGAACCTCGCCCACAATGATCCGATCCGGTCGCATCCTGAGAGATAGACGCACCAGCGATCGGATCGTCACGTCATGGGCTTCCGACGCCTCGAGCCCGACGTAATTGCTCACCGCCACCTGCAGCTCCGCCGTATCCTCGATTGTCACCACCCGCTCATCGTCTGGCAGCTCAGCCAGAAGTGCATTCAGAAACGTTGTTTTCCCGCTGCCGGTTGCCCCTGACACGATGATGTTCTGCTTGGCCTTGACCATCCAGGCGATCATGTCCGCAACCGCACGGCCGCCCTTTCGCACCTCCTCCGGATCTGGCCTTGGCTCGACAAAATCGATTTTGGCATCGGCCGGTTCAAATGCCCCTTGCGCTATATAGTCGTCAAGCCGACGGCGGCTGCGTGCGTGCTTTCGAATGCATAGTGCGTTACCACGGATACCTACAGGGTGCAGCGCGGCAGCAATCCGGTACCCCGTCATCCGGCAATCGAGCACCGGGCGGACGTCCTTCGAGTTCGCCCCGGCGAGCGCCTTGATGGCTGCGCGCATATTGACGTCGGAAATATCGATCCCGCTGACGGATGTCATCTGGCCCTTTTTCTCAACCCATACCTGGTCGGGACCATTGACCATGATTTCCTGAACATCGGGGTCGTCCATGAATGCCGACAAGGAAGACAGTTGCGACCGGAATATGGACAGAGCATGCTCTTCAGCCTTTCTATCCATTTGGCCCTCGTGTCAGCACGCGATAAATATCGAGCGCATAGTTTTCCTTGCGACCAGGCGTGCTGGAGTGATAACGACCGATCGCCTCCCACGTCATGCCATGGCGCGCTATCAATCGGGCCAGAATCCAGGCGCCGACGGACACATTCAGGCAAGGGTCAAGCAAGTGCGCATCGGTGATACCGAACTTGGCTAGGTCATCCTGCCAAGTATCGATATTGATCTGCATGAGCCCGATATCACGTGTGCCGTTCTTGTTGTGCCGGATCGCATCGGCCCTCAAGCCCGATTCCTTCTGGGCGATCGCTCGCAAAAGGGGCGCCGGAACCCCGTAAGCGGAAGCGGCTGAATCGAAGCAGTACGCCGACGCTTGTAGCGGTATTGCAAGCAAGAAGGCCGCTAGGTACTTCACTTCGCGGCTCCGCTTGGCTTCGGTTGCGCTGCATTCGCATCTTTTTGCGGGAGGGCCTTGCCCTGCGTTTTTGCTTTGGCCCGCTCCGCCTCCTCAGCGGCCATCCTCACTAGCATCTGTTGATACTCATCCGAGTAGATCTGGCGCCAGACGATGAACCGGCAACTTTGTGTGCCACTGGCAAAACCATTCACTACCCCAGCCTCTCCAGGGGGGTGGATGACTGCGACGACTGATGAGGTAAAACGACCCACCCACGATACCGGTTCGCAAACCCGATCAATTCTCGCTATTGGGGTCGCACCAAGCACCACGTACCCGACGAACACCAGGAACAGGAAAAAAAAGACGGCAGTAAAAGGCTTTGACATACCTTCATTCTACTATTGCACTTATAGACAATGCAAGCGGTGTCTTTTTTATCCCATCCTCCAGAAACAACTCCTTTTGAACGGAGCCATGTCGGCCCCCAAGAAGGAGTAAAAATGTCATACGAAATAAGGCAGTACGGCATAGAGCCATTGTATGTGCCGTATCCTGGCGCCCACCCTGTTGCTGTCAGGAAGGGACGGGAACTGGAAATCGCGTACCTGGCACACGATCCTGATGCCGGTAACCCCCTGGATGACCAGGATGGTATGGGGCATATCTACACCTGCTTCCGCGGCGCCCCGGCCAAAGAGCTGGAGAATTTCCGCCAAGCCCTGGGGCTGGATGAGGACGGTGATCCATCGGATCAAATCAGGCCAAATCCGAACGCTGTGCCGCTGGACTGCTTCAGGCATGGCATTGAAGTCTGGTCGATCTCCGGTGAGGGCACGCAATGCCAGTGGGATACGAGCCGCCGCGTCGGGGTCTGGGTTCCCGACTCATGTCTTCTCGAAGAAGTTGACCGTAGGCGCCGCGTCTATGCTTTTGGCAAAACAGTTCGCGAGCAAAGCGGCTGGTCGGCTGAAATCGAAGGGAAGGAGAAGTCCCCTTCTTTCCGGACGTGGGGCGAGGCATTTGGTTGGCTCGAGCAGGCAATCGCAAAGCACTGGCTGGCGTTCCCCACCAAAGAGCAGTCCGCGCAAGGTCGCCGGAAGGCTTGCAGTGAGCTCGCCCGCGAAGCGCTCGAGCAATACAACAACTGGCTACAGGGAGATTGTTACCAGCTCATCCAGGAGTCATTCACCTGGAAACATCGCTGGAAACGTGAAAACCATGAAGTAACCAGCGGCCTGGTTGGAATCGAGTACGCACTCGAAGAACTCAACGAGGTCAAGGGTTTCCTTTCCGTTCGGAGAGCCGCATGATGAAGCAACTGCAAATCTACCTGCCGGATGAAAACCCGACGGCCATCGGCGACTCCGAGGATGACATGTCGCTCATGGATGAAATCATGACGGCTTGGAACGATCCGGACGAGCTCCATTACCTGGAGCGCCAGTTGTACCGCGATTCGCTTGATGCTGCGGCACACCACGAGAAGGCAAGGCTTCATGATATTCACGTTGCCATTCGCAAGATTGGCGCGCGCCTCGCGCAACTCGCGCATTAAAAAAAACAAACCCCGGCGAAGATTCGCCGGGGTTTTCTTTTGGGTAAACAGATCAGGCCGCGTTCTGCTTTTGCTCGACGCTGACAATGTTGCAAGTCAGTCCGTCCTGGGTCCGAATATTTCCGGCCGACGGCACACTCCCAAGCGGCACAAGTACAGTATGCAACCTGCTGTTCGTGTCGTCGTCTTTGGTTTCAGTAACGCTCCACCCACGCTCATCGGCATGATCCTTGAAGGCTTCAGGGTGACCGCGCTCCTGGATAAACCAAACAGTCGTGCCTGGCTTCGCGATGCGGTTGAAAACGACCGGAAGATTGTTTGTTTCGATCAGGAAATGCGTGATCGATAGATACAGATGAATCAACATCGATGCGATGTGGTCTGCCAGCACTGACGCATCGATGGGTCTGCTAATCGAGGACAACATGAAATCGAAACCGGACCACCCTTTGTCCCTCCATATCCAGTCGAACATATAGTAGTCGCCAATGCGATCATTGCGCGGGCAGTCCTGTCCGTCGAGTGCCCGCGAAATCTTTTTACGCAGGGTTTCGTTTTGCGCGAAAACCAGTGGCACAAGCGCACCGATCCGGACCTCACCGACCATGAGCCAGACGGTAAACAAAACGGTATGGCCACCGATATCGACGCTGAATACCATGCACCCGTTTTCGATGATATTGAACGCATCCATTGCCGGATACGGAATGCGCTCACCGTACTTCCAGATGCCGATCTTCTTCTGGAAGTCGGGCATCTTGGGGTCCGACACGATCCCGGCCACATCAAAAAGGATTGATTTCCGCCACGTTTTCACTTGAGCGGAAGCGGCCTGATCCATCCCAACCACCTTACGAAAGTCCTGTTCCATGTAACACCCCCGGATAGCGGATATACACCGCGTAGAAATCCAACAACATCAACCCGCAGTTAAGAGCGAACAGCGGGGAATCCTTTCTCTTCAACGAAACGACGATCCATAGCAAATGCCCAATCGAGAACGCCACGAAAACCTGCCATCCCGCCGCGATTTTCGGCGACATGGACAGTGCTATAGCTCCCAGCAACAAAAAACCATTCCCCGTCCACGACAAACGTTGCGTTGGAGTCGACTGAGAAATCGTCGCTGCGAGCTTCATAAAATCTTTGGCTCAATTCCCATCCGCTTTAGCGGATTGGGATCGTTACGCAACCCTAAGCTCGTGGAAAGTAACTTCGGCCTCTGGGCGGGAAAATAGAAAGCCTTGGCCAAATTGGGCGCCCGCCTTAAAAGCCGCCCCCGCCTGCTCTTCTGTTTCGATCCCCTCAACCAACACGAAAATTCCAAGCCGCCGGCATATCTCTGCCAGGCCGGCAATCACGCAATACCCGCGGTCCGCCAGGAGGAATCCGCGATCGATCTTGATCCCACTGACGGGCAAACAGGCTAGATGGAAAAGAGATGCATGGCCGGCGCCCAGATCGTCAAGCGACACATGGAAGCCTTCACGACGCAAAGAACTCACCGTTCTGGCCGCAGCGTCAACATCGCCGAGCTTCTCGTGCTCGACTATTTCGATCTCGATCAACGAGGGTGAGACGCCATGCTGTCTTGTAATGGCACTTGTCTTTGATACGAAGAATGGATCGGCCAGTAGTTTGGGGTGTACGTTGATGGAAATGGATAGCGGTTCATGCCCGGTATGAAACCTTTTGGACAGGATCTCGCAGACGTTCTCCACTGTGGCGATCCACATTTCCATAATCAGGCCGGCGCGCTCGAGCGGCGGAAGGATTAGGTAAGGAGGCAACACCACGCCCGGTTGCGGTTGCCACCGCATCAACGCCTCGAAGCCAATCGTACGTCGCGTCTCCAGACACACCTTTGGCTGCAAATACGGATGGAACTCATGGCGTCGCCCATCACGCAAAGATGCGACGACATCGTGCTCGATGTATTTGTCGGGGATAGGGCGCATGAATAGAATTTACGACAATTTACCGCTACATGCAAGGGAATCGAAACATTCTACATAGGGAAAATACCTAAAGAAAAAGCCCGGCCAATGGCCGGGCTTTGTTGAGTTATGCGCAAGATCTCCTGGATTCCACCAGGGTATCGATGTCGCCGGCGTAGATCTTCACCACGCGGGGGTTCTGTCTTAAAGCGCTGTGGGCAATCGTTACAGCATCGTCATCGGAAGCCGCGATAATGCCGTCGAATTTTTTTGAGCCGCATGAGAATGCGGTTGCGTAATGCACCGTCACGGTGTATTCACCAAAGCCCAGTTTCAGGAACCCCTCCTTCGTCAGTTCATACCAGGCGTTTCCGCTGGCCGCGCCTTCGCGGAGAGTTTTCCGTCCTCCGAAAACACGTTTGACGAAGCCCTTCTTCTCGAGGCGGCCCAAAGCCGCCACTTCGGCGGATGTGGAAGCGGGGAACAAGCTTTTCCCTCCGCGCCCATGCAACTTCTCGAGGACATTCATTTCGATAGTCATGTCGCCCCCTTAATTGCCGCCCTGTTTGACGTAAACAGATTCGCTACCTTTGGCGCGAAAGCTCTCGATGTCGAATCCGTCCGGCAACTGCACTTGCTTGGTCAGATCCTCGAACGCAGCCTTGTAGTCGATACGGCCATCCGAAGTTGAGCGATATGCCATCACACCACCCCCCTCCATCCGGTCCTTCTCACCGAGCAACTCGACCATCCGCTTCCTGGCGGTCTCGCGCGCAGCCTTGGCACTATCCAGCGTGCCGTCACACCGGATAAATTCCGCCGCGGCCGCAAGCCATTCGCTGCCACAGGGAGGGATTGCTTCAGCCACAGACTTCCAGAATTGGATTTCCGCTTTGAGCAGCTTCTCTGCCAGCTTCCCGAGGTCCTGTGCAGGAATCTCCACCGGCTTGGCCAGCTCGTCCTTCTCCGGGATATACGAGACGTAGTGGAACATCTTGTCACGCCAGTTATCGGGATGGCCCCAAACCACCAGCCCTTGGTGAGCTAGCTGAGGTTTGTAGTAATCCACCACCGTGCCCATTTTTGCCAGGGCATGGACGCGATCACTAGGGCACTTGATCTCGGTGATGAGGTCACCTTCGAAATTGATGCCATCAAGGGAGGCACGAACAAACGGGAACTCGTCCATTTCCCCAAACAACGGGGAGATGATGTTGCCGGTCTCGCGCTCGTAAGCCCGCCTTGCGGGGGCCTCTCCCATCTGGCCGCGGCGCATGGCCGGATTGACTTCTTCCGGGGGCGCCTTACCGATCTTCTTGAGGAACAGGTACTGCAAACCCTTCATCCAGGGCGCCGGCTTGATCAGACCGGCATCCGCGGCGATAACGCCGGCATCCGAACCTCCGATGCCGGCTTGACGCCAGGCGTGCCACTCGGGTGTGTTTGGGGAACCCGAGTCACCGCCATTGAAATTGACTACACGCATTTGCTTCTCCTTGGTTGGGGCCGATTGGCCCGTTCGGAGAAGATTGCGTAGTCAAGAGCAGATAAAAAACCGAGGAAAGGGTTTCTGCCCGAACAATTAGGCCGCCGCCCCTTGTGGCGGACGGCAAGTCACTGTACCGATCTTGCCGTTTTTCTTGGGTTTGAACCCATTGATTCGGGCTGCCGACCAGATAAAGGACGCTTCATCAAAATCCCCGCCGAACCTTCTGGAAACGTTCCTGACACGGATAGCGTATTCCTGGTCCATGGGCATCGCCGCGCCATATCCAAGGTTAAAGTCGTAAGTTACGCTCTTGCTTGCCCCATTACAGTACCGCTCTGCCGTCTCCTTGTCCGGCACCGGGAATGAG
>JAIOHN010000760.1 GCA_019912985.1 Anaerolineae bacterium
GAGATGGTGTCAGTCTGGATGCCCCCGCTGTTACCGACGTTGCCCCCGCCATAGTGACCGCTGTCGCTGTTCAGGCATTCGACGTATTCGCCGCTTTCGGGCACGCCGATCCGGTAGTCGTAGCGTGGCACTGGGGTGAAGTTGCAGGCCATTACCAGAAAATCAGACATGTTATCGGCGAAGCGGATATAGGTGAACACGCTCTGATCGGCGTCGTTGGCTTCAATCCAACGGAAGCCGGATGGATCAAAGTCGTGTTCCCAGAGTGCGGGCTGTGCCCTATAAAATCTGTTCAGGTCGCGCATCCACGCCTTTACACCCTGATGGGTCGGCCATTCCAGCAGATGCCAGTCCAGACTGTGGGTTTCGCTCCATTCTGCCCACTGCGCAAATTCCGCGCCCATAAAGTTCAGCTTTTTGCCGGGGTGGGTGTATTGATAACCAAACAGCAGGCGCAGCGTGGCGAATTTCTGCCACCAATCGCCCGCCGTCTTTTGCACCAGCGAGCCTTTCAGATGGACAACTTCATCATGGGACAGCGACAGGATGAAGTTTTCGCTAAAGGCGTAATACAGGGAGAAGGTGATGCGGTTGTGATGGTAACGGCGGTAAAGCGGGTCGGTCTTGAGGTAATCCAGCGTGTCGTGCATCCAGCCCATGTTCCATTTGAAGGTGAACCCCAGGCCGCCGAGATAGGTCGGGCGCGAGACCATCGGCCAGGCGGTCGATTCTTCGGCGACGGTATAGATGCCGGGACATTCGGTATGGACGATCTCGTTAAATTCCTTGAGAAAGGCAATCGCTTCCAGGTATTCGCGCCCGCCATACTGGTTGGGAATCCATTCCCCGGCCTTGCGCGAAAAATCGAGGTAGATCATGGACGACACTGCGTCTACCCGCAGACCGTCGATATGGTATTCCTTGAGCCAGAAGAGGGCATTTGAGAGCAGGAAATTGCGCACCTCATTGCGCCCGTAATTGAAGATATAAGTTCCCCAATCGGGATGTTCGCGCTGGCGCGGGTCCTCATGTGAATACAGGTGCGTGCCGTCGAAGAAACTCAGGCTGTGGCCGTCTTTGGGAAAGTGCGCCGGGACCCAATCCAGAACCACGCCGATGCCGTTCTGGTGACAATGATCGACAAAATACTTAAAATCGGTTGGCGTGCCGTAGCGGCTGGTCGGTGCGTAATAACCCGTCGTCTGGTAGCCCCATGAGCCGTCGAAGGGATGTTCCGAAACCGGCATGAGTTCGATATGGGTGTAGCCCATGTCATGGACGTATTCGACCAGTTGGTGGGCCAGTTCGCGATAGGTGAGCCAGTTGCCTTCCGCAGTACGCTTCCAGGAACCGAGGTGAACTTCGTAAGTCGTCATTGGCGTGGTCAGAGGCTGCTTGTGGGCGCGGGTTTCCATCCAGGCCGTGTCGCCCCAGGTGTAGGTCAGATCGGCAACGACTGAGGCGTTGTTGGGACGCAGTTCGGAGAAGAAACCGTATGGGTCGGCTTTTTCGGCATGATAATTGGCAAAACGGGAACGCAGGTCATAGCGGTAGACCTCACCGGCTTCGAGTCCGGGGATAAACAATTCCCACACACCCGCACTTTCGTGTTTGCGCATCGGGTGAATACGCGCATCCCAGCGGTTGAAATTCCCCATGACGCTCACGCGGAACGCATTGGGCGCCCACACCGCAAAATGCACGCCTTTGACGCCGCTGATTTCGCGCAGGTGCGCCCCCAACTTTTCGTAACTGTAGAGCAGGCGACCCTCACCGAATAGATGCAAGTCGTAATCGGTCAGGAGCGGGGCGAAGGCATAGGGATCGGCGACGTTTTCGCGCTGGCCGTCGTGGGTCGTGCCTTCAAAATGGTAGCGCAGCGGCAATTCGCCGGGGATCGTGACTTCAAAGAAACCTTCGTCGCGCAGTCTGGTCATGGGGTGGCGCTTGCCTGTGCCCTCCACGACAACGCTCAAATCCTTCGCGGTGGGGCGGAAGGCACGCACAGACACCTTGCCATCGCCCGCCGGGTGCGGCCCCAGTACGTCGAAGGGCGCGCCATGGTGACCATGAATCAGCGTATTGATCGCGTCGGGGTGAAGGTTAAACGTCATGCTGACCGCGCTCCGTTTGAATTGGGTTTGTCTCTCAAGCGCGATTATAACCCCACAGCCGTGTTTTGACATCTCACCAGGAG
>JAIOHN010000761.1 GCA_019912985.1 Anaerolineae bacterium
AGTCTGGTCAACGCGCAGTTTGCCGCTGTAGTCGCGGTACACTGCAACCGCATCACGCAGCTCAATCACCCATTCAGCATCCAGCTCCGTCAGTTGGTTGAGTACCTGCGAAGCCCGAAGCATATCTTTCTTGAAACCGACAACGATCAGGTTGGACATGGTTACCTCCTATATGTATGTCCTACGGATATTGATGTTATGTGTGGTTCTCGCTTCCCTGCTGTATCCATCATCAGCGCGGTTCGGACAAAAGGTGGGAAAGAAGCGAGACGCTTGTGTGAGCCAACCAGTCAACCTGCCCGTGTCCTGACTGGTTTTCCATCTTGTAAATCCGACCCTAACTGCCGAGGCAGCTAGGCTTGCTGTTTATTGCGATCCTCTCAACCAGTTAACCACCTCGGCTCACAACAGCCTGAAAATCGCAGGCTGTTGTGAACGTGGGTCAGCCTAACTGGTTCAGGGATTGATGCGCAGGGCGCTGCTCAATCTGCTGCGCATCCCGTTTGTCTTCCAGGTTACGCAGCCGGAATGCCAGCACCGCCAGCATCACGCCGTAGGCAATTGCGTAGACGCCGATCAGCCCCAATACGGCCAGCGCCCCAGCGATAGGCTGCGCGATGAGCAGGATGCCGAAGCCGACCGAGAGCATGCCATCCAGAACCAGCAGCCACTCGCCCTCGATTTCCTTGCGGAAGCGGATGGCGTAGATCACCTCAGAAATACCGGTGGCGCTGGCCCAGGCAACGATGACATAGAACAGGCTGATGGTGGTGATCCCCGGCCAGGCGAAGGTCGCAACGCCAGCCGCGATGCTGAGCAGACCCGTGAGCAGCATCAGCCACCAATTAGAATCATGCTTGCGATTCTTGAAGGCAAGAATGCTGAGAACAACGCCGTCCAGCAGTGCATAACTGCCGAACAGCACGACGAGTACGACGAGGGTGATTCCCGGCATGAGTAGCGTGGCAATGCCGAAGAGGATCGCCAGAATGCCCCGCACCAGGAACATGTCCCAGTTACTGACCAAGATGCGTTTCATGATTTGTTTCCTTTGCGATTTGACAGGATTTCGATGAGCGTGTGTCCCGCACCAGCGGCGGAAGATGGGTGTTAGGCTGCGCCCCTTGACCAGCCACCTTCTCCAAGCAGGTGCGAGCTAGGCACCGGTCAAGGGGCTTCACGCCATTACGCGGGGTGCTGCTCCAACGAGTTGGCGCGTGCGCGAGCTTCTTTCGCTTCGACCATCGCCGACTCCGCTTCAGCCGCAGCCAACCGCGCAAAATCGGCGGCGATTTCGGCGTAGGTTTCAGCGTCATCCGCCTGGGCCTTGGCCCGCGCCCGATCCATCGCGTTTTTACGCTCATCCACATTACGCTGGGCGCGGGCAATCTGAGTGGTGAAGACCTCATCCAACGCGCCCCATTGCGCCGCCAACGATTCTTCCGCCTCGTCCAGTCGGGCTGTAAATGCATCCTGGAAGGATTGCACGCGGGCGCGGGCTTCTGTCACGTGCGCCTCAAACTCGGTGCGATTTTCCGCGCGGGTCGCCTCAGCGCGATTTTCTAAGGCGGCTGTGTGCTGGCTCAGTTCGAGAAATTGTTCCGATAGCTTCTTCATGATCTTCTCCTTATGGCTGATCGGTCTGTGCCGACCCGGTTATGTACATTACTTTCAGTGTAGGATTGAAGGGGTAGGCCGTCATGAATCGAAAGTGCTATAAAAGTGTCATTTCGGAAGGATTCGAGGGCTACTTTGACTGGCGCGCATCGTGTGCCGAGCTTTCACCGATCGATGCAAATGCCAATAACGTAAGTTCGATACCGCTGGCGAACCGGCGGACGCCGAACGCAATTAAACCCCTCTGCCTCGCTGCCCTCAGCACCTCCCCCGAATTTGGGGGAGATTGGGAGGGGGCGCGCATGCAATAAGGATCAGGAATGGGTTCGCCGACGGTATCGAGTTCGGGATGAAAAGCCAATGTTGTAGGGTTAGGGAGTGTCTAACGTGTGGGTATGGGTAGGAGTACATCCATAGGTACGCCCTGGGACAACTTCAAATAAGACACTCCTTATGATCTGTAGAGGGGAACAGCAATGGTAAAGGTACTGCCTTTGCCCGTTACGCTTTCCACGCTGATGGTTCCATCGTGCTGATCGACAATTTTCTTTGCAATCGGCAATCCCAAGCCCAGTCTTTCAGGTGCGGAGGCCGGCAGGTTGAAGTGATAAAACCGCTCGAACAGGTGCGGTATCAGGTCAGCAGCAATGCCTATCCCCGTATCTTGTACTTCAACAACGCCATACGTCTCTTTTCTGAAGGTGCTGATCGTGACGATGCCATTTTCCGGTGTATATTCGAGGGCGTTTTCG
>JAIOHN010000762.1 GCA_019912985.1 Anaerolineae bacterium
CATCCATGGTGTCGAGAAAATTCCCTGGGAGCGCCAGCTTGGTTACCCCGGCCCGGATATGATCGACGCGTTCCGCGCGGTAGACAAATTCTCTACCCCCAATGGCATGGGACTGGTCGAGGAAATCACCTACGCCAAAACACGCACCAATAAGCATCTGCTGACTCCGCTTGGTGGGCCGGTGACCTTCGCCTTTCGTATCAACCCCGGTGATGTATATCAGGATAAGCGTGAGATCGCCTGGGCGCTGGTGCCGCTGCTCAATCAGGAATTGAAGGATGCGGTTGCCGCAGGCGCGACCCATATTCAGGTGGATGAACCATCCGCGATTGATGACTTTGTGCCGATGCCGGAATTTGTGGAGATGTTTAATGCTATGGTGGAGGGTGTGAATGCCACCATCGGCCTGCATATCTGCTTCGGCAACTTCCTGGGACGTCCGGCAGTAGCGCACCGCACCTATGAACATATCGCGCCTTATTTCAAGCAGCTTCATACCGACATCCTGCACCTGGAGTTTGCCAATCGCGGTATGTGGCAGTCCGACATTTTCGCCAAACACGCCCGTGACGATCAGTTCCTCTCGGCTGGTGTGGTCGATGTCAAAGCGCGTGCCATTGAGAAGCCGGAAATCGTGGCGGAGCGCATCCACGAACTGCTCAAATACAATGATCCCCAACGGCTTTGGACGGCGGCGGACTGTGGTTTCAGCATGACCGCTCGTTGGGTAGGGCGCGAAAAGCTCAAGGCACTGGTGCAAGGCACGAAGCTGATCCGGCGTGAGCTGGGATATGAGGAATAGTCATGCCGCTCAAGTTTGAACATTCCGATGTAATCGGGCGCGCCATGCGTCTGGATGATCTCGATACCCTCGGCATTGCCTCACAGACATTGGCCGAAGACGCGATCATGGCTGGGCGCAACGAGGAAGCGGTGACACTGGTCAATTACTTCCTCAGCGAAATGCAGATCATGCACGGCATCATGTGGACGTGGATTGAGGACATCATCCGCTTCATCATCGAAAAATCCGGCGCGGATGAAGCCATGGATGTGCAGAGCTCTGCCGGAATCATGCGCGTGTTCAAAACCATGCAGCTTGGTATCGCCCCGCGTGATCGCTGCATGGAGGCGATCAAAAGCGGCGACAAGGCCGCTGCAATCGACTGGCTGGATAGAATGCGGCTGGAATTCAGGAATCCACATGATATTCTGGTGGCCTGGGTGCAGGATTTGCTGTCTTATTGTGCCGATACCTGGGGCGAGGAAGCGGTGTTGGAAACCATCCTGCACACGCATCAATCCATCTGGGGCGACCGTTACGAAAAGTGGGATCTCATGACCCCGCATGAGAAGGTCGCCCTGACAGTGGAAGGGATGCGCGGCGGCCATTTCAGCGGCCCACGGCGGCGTGGTGATATGGATGTGTGGGAAGAAGAAGATCGCTTCGTCATCAGCATGGACCCCTGCGGCAGTGGGGGAGTTGCACGCCGGGGTGATCCAGAGACTGGCCGCGATCCTTACCCGATCACTGATCACGGCACCAATCAGGAATCGCACCTGTGGACCTGGCAGAAAACCGGCGTTCACTGGTACTGCTCGCATTGTTCAATCGCGATGGAATGGTTGCCAGGACGCAAGCGCGGTCATCCCCTGCGCCCGCTCGATCACAGTCTCGACCATGACGCACCGTGTGTCTGGTATGTCTATAAGGATGAAAAAGAAACCCGAGAGTACCACTACCCGCGCACAGGGTTGGTCAAACCAGAAGATGTGGGGTAAGGAGGTGTCGTTCTCCAGCATACGTGATTAGAAATCTTGACCGTTCATTAAAATTAGGAGTTTTCAAATGCGTAAAATATCTATGTTTATCCTTATTTTTAGTTTGGTAGCGGTATTGAGTTTCGGTGCGGCGGTGGTCGCGCAGGACGAGCCGCAGTACGCCGGGCTTGATCAGGACCTCTCCGGCGTAACCATCCGCATGGCGACGATTGGCGGCGGCCAGTACGAAGCCATGTACGATTCGATCTCGGTGTTTGAGGAAGCCACGGGCGCGACGGTCGAAATCGTGGCACTGCTCGATGGTTTTGCGATTGACCAGAAGCTGAAAGTGGACTTCGCCACCAACGCGGTCGATTATGATGTGGCCTGGGATCACACCAGCTTTGTCGCCCAGTACACCGACTTCCTGCTGCCGCTCAACGATTATTTCACCGAAGAAGATCTATCCCAATTCAGCCCCGCGATTCTGGATGCAGCTACGATCGATGGCAATCTGTATCTGATCCCACGTCATGCTGATGTGAGCGCTTTCCATTATCGCCTGGACCTGTACAACGATCCCGATATCGCCGCTGCTTATGAATCTGCTACCGGCGACGCGCTGGAAGTTCCCACCACACTGGCACAGATTGATCAACAGGCGCGCTTCTTTGTCGAGAACGGTTACAGCACCTATGGTTACGGCATGGCCGGTAAAGAGGAAGCGTTGACCGGTCGCTTCTATGAAATGCTGTTTGCCAGCGGTGGCGCGTTGTTCGATGAGAACTACGAGCCGACCTTCAACGATGAAATCGGCGTCTCCGTAGCGCAGCTGCTGCAAGCTTGGTATACCGATGGCATCATCCCTGTGGATACCACCTCGCTGCTGTGGGATGGTGATGCGCAGAACTTCTGCAATGGCGATGTGGCGATGAAACTGGAATGGTATGGCTGGTACAGCTACTTCCAGGATTCGGAATCCTGCCCGGCAGTGGCGGGGAGTTTCGGGCTGGCACGGGGTTTCCTGGGCTTCGATAACGAGGGCCAGCGCCCGACCGGTTGGGCTGGCGCACATGCGTTCTCTATTCCAGCCGCCGCACAAAATCCTGAAGCAGGCGCCCAGCTGATCAAGTTCCTGACCTCGGAACGTCTGGGTTATGAAGAAGCACAGCTCGGCTTCCTGCCAGTGCGTGATGATGTCTGGCAGCGGGTGATTGACGATGCAGCAGCATCTGATGTACCGCTCGATCAGGAACGGCTTGAGCTGGCCCGACTCCAGATCAATGAGGACTTCAAAACCCCGCCGCTGATTGCGGAGTGGATTCCGTTCTCCAACATCTTCTATCCGCAGTTGCAAGCCATTATCCTGGGGGATGTCACTGCACAGGAAGGGCTGGACGCAGCCGCAGAAGAGACACATCAGCTCATGGCTGACGCGGGCTACTACAGCTAAATACCTTTCAGCAGGGGCGCAGCTGCTGCGCCCCTGTAACCGCATCCATTTTGATATGGAGCACAACTTTGTCTGAACGAGCAAGTATCGACTTATCGCAGGCGCAAGGTGGCAGGCCGCCCTGGTATCGCAGCTCACGTTGGTTTCCAGCTTTTATGCTGCTGCCAGCGTTTTTGTTTGTCTTTTTCGTGACCGCACTGCCGCTGCTATATTCGCTGTATATCAGCTTCACACCCTACGAACTGCTAAAGCCCAACAGCCTGCATTTTGAGCTGGCGACGGCCTTCCGCAATTACGAGCGCCTGTTTCAGGATCAGATATTCTGGAAGTCTTTCATCAACACCATCCTCTTCCTGGCGGTGACCGTCAACCTGGAATTTGTCCTTGCGCTCGGGCTTTCACAACTCCTGGCGCGCGTGACCTGGGGGCAGGGGGTGATGCGAACCCTGCTCATGATCCCAATGATGTTCGCGCCGATTCTGGTCGGCTTCCAGTTTCGCTGGTTTTTTAATGCCAATGCCGGGTTGGTCAATAATGCATTGATCGACCTGGGATTGATGAATCCGCAAAATCGCGTGGCGTGGCTGGTTGATGAACCCTTGGGGATGCTGACCATCATCATCGCCACGATCTGGATGAACCTGCCCGTGATGACCATTATCCTGCTGGCGGGGACACTTTCGCTGCCAGCGGAGCCGTTCGAGGCAGCGGATGTAGATGGCGCGTCCAACTGGCAGAAGTTCCGTTACATTACCTTTCCGTTGCTGGCACCCTTCAGCTATATCGCGCTGACCATTCGCTCGCTGGATGTGGCGCGCGCCTTCGATATTGTGCGCATCATGACCGATGGCGGCCCGGCGCATCGTACCGAACTGCTGTGGACTTATATCACGCGGCTGGCGATTGAAGACACGAAATTCGGCCTGGGCAGCGCCATGTCGTGGATTACTGTCATCATCTCGGTGCTGTTCACACTCTATTTCTTCCGGCAGTTGGTCAAATCAAGGGTGGTGCAGTGATGATGACAACCAGTGTAGGACCCAACCGGCGGCGCAATCAACTGCTGATGAACATCAGCGCCTGGTTGATTCTGCTGGCGCTGGCACTGCCTGCCTTCTGGATTATCCTGACTGCCTTTCGCCCCAACGCCGAGATCAACGCCTCGCCCACCGTCTGGATTCCGCGCGAGATTACGCTGGAAGCATTCTACAATATGTTTGGCCTCAACCCGGAAATCCGGCAGCGTGTCCCGGTCGAGGATTATTTGCGTAATTCGCTCACCGCCGCCGTGACCAGCACGGTCATTTCGGTGCTGGTGGGGACACTGGCCGGTTATGCCTTTGCCCGTTTCCGCTTCCGCTTTCATACACATGCGTTTCTGGCGCTGATGCTCTCGCGGACGGTTCCGGGTGTGGTTTTGAGCCTGCCGTTGTTCCTCTTTTTCTCGCAGCTGGGGCTGGTCAACAATATCTTCGGATTGGCCCTTGTCTATGCGGCAGTCAACACACCGTTTACGGTGTGGTTGATGGATGGCTTCTTCCGGCAGATTCCCAAAGACCTGACCGAAGCCGCCTATATTGATGGCTGCGGCTACTGGTCGGCCTTCTGGCGCATTGACCTGCCGCTGTCGCTGCCCGGCTTATCCTCTGCGGCGATCTTCGCCTTTCTCGCCGCCTGGAACGAATTCCAGATCGTGAGTGTGCTGGCGCGCAGCAACGCCTCCAAGACCTTCCCGCCCGGCCTGTTCTCGTTTACCGAGCAGTTCACGGTGGACTGGCGCGGCATGGCGGCGATGAGCGTCATCATGATGGTGCCTGCGATCATCTTCGTGGTGCTGACGCAGCGCAATCTGGTGCGTGGGCTGACCTTCGGCGCGACGAAAGGCTGATCTGCATGACAACGATCACCGGTGTCACCACCCGTGACGCCCGCTTCGCCTTGCAGCCAGGGGAGGGGGTTGATGCCGTTCACGCCAATCCACAGTATTCCTATGCGGTGACTCTGCTGCAAACCGACAGCGGCCACAGTGGCACAGGGATCGCGCTGACGCTCGGCGGCGGCAATGATCTGGTGTGCAGCGCCATAATCGCGCTGGCGCAGCCGCTGATCGGCCAGGAAATCGAAGCGCTCATGGCGACTTTTGGCCGGGTGTTCAAGCAGATTGCCGATGAGCCGCAGTATCGCTGGCTGGGGCCACATAAGGGCGTGGTCCATCTGGCGCTGGCGTCGATCACCAACGCCTGCTTTGATCTGTGGGCCAAAGTGCGTGGCATGCCACTGTGGCGTCTGCTGCTCAATCTGGACGCGGAAGCGGTCGTAAGCCTGCTTGATCTCAGTTATCTGGAAGATGTGCTCATACGCGAGGATGCGCTGGCGCTGTTGAGATCGCATCAGCCGACCCGCAGCCAGCGTGAGTCTGTCTTGAAAACGGGTTATCCCGGTTACGATACCTCGGTGGGTTGGTTTAATTATGCCGATCACGAAGTCCATGAACGAGCGCGTCAGGCATTGGCGCAGGGATTCAATGCGCTGAAGCTCAAAGTCGGCTCGCCGGATAGCACCCGCGACATTCGCCGGGCGCACATGCTGCGCGAACTGGCGGGTGACGACGCCTCTATCATGCTCGATGCCAACCAGCAGTGGACCTTACCGCAGGCGCTGCGCATCTGCTTAGAGCTGGCATCAATGTCGCCATTCTGGATCGAGGAACCCACGCACCCGGATGATGTGCTGGCCCATCAAACGCTGGCGCGGGCGATTGCCCCGCTCAAGCTGGCATTGGGAGAGCATGTCTCGCACCGGGTGCTGTTCAAGAATTTCCTTCAGGCAGGCGCGGCGGGATTTATCCAGGTGGATTGCACCCGCGTGGGCGGCGTGAGCGAATTTATCACCGTCAGTCTGCTGGCGCGTTTATTCCATGTGCCGGTGGTGCCGCACGTCGGTGATATGGGCCAGATTCACCAGCATCTTGTGCTTTTTAATCACATCGCCCTGGGGCATGAGCGCCTCTTTCTGGAACACATCCCGCATCTGCGCCAGCACTTTGTGCATCCAGCGCAGGTCAGCGGCGGTGTGTATGCCGTTCCCCAGGAACCCGGCAGCAGTTCAGACCTTTTTATTTGACAGGTTCCCTCGAAAGGTGCTATATGTTCCTGAGCTTACACGTGTAACCCGAAGCACGTTCAAGATTTGAAATGATGATTACTGAGAAAGGTTAAAGAATGCGTTTTGGAATGAGTGGGTGTTTTTTGCCCGACGATATGCGCGACCTGACACCGGAAATGTGTCAGCGCGTGCGCGACCTGGGCTTCTCGGGCATCTTTACGCGCTTTCGCGCCAATGACCCGCACACCACCTCAAAGGCGGTGGCGCAGCAGGCACGTGATCTGCTGGAAGGGGAGGGCGTGCGTCTCTACCAGACGACTGGCTACTGGCAGAATCTGGTCACATCGGATGAGACACATCGCCGCGAGAGCGTCAAAACCGTGCAGGCTGCTTTGCGCCTGGCGGGGTGGCTGGGCGCACGCGGGATCGACACTGGCCCCGGTTCGATGAACCCTGATGGGCCGTGGTTCCCGCACCCGGATAACTGGAAGCCGGAAGCGAAGGCCCAGCTGATCAAGAGTCTTAAAGAGGGGGCGTCTGCCGCTGAGGATGCCGGGGTCTACCTGAGCATCGAGAGCCATCAACTGGTGACGTTGGCGACACCCGAGATCGCCAAAGAAGTGCTGGACGCGGTGGGTTCACCCTGGGTGCGCTGCGATTACGACTCCGCCAACTGGATTACGCTCTACGAAGTGTATGACACCGGAAAAGCCCTCGATCACCATTTTGACGTGTTGGGTGAGTATATTGTCAGCGCCCATGCCAAAGACATCTGGGTCGAGAACCGGCTGGCTGTCCACTTGCAGGATGGCTGCCCCGGCAAAGGCAACATGGATTTCAAGACGCTCTTCCGGCGGATTGAAGCCCTGTCACCGGAAAACCCCGTGATTTCTGAAGGCAACAGCACCGCAGAATTACCCGAAGTAAGCCGACTTTTTCATGAGACTGCCCGTGAACTGGGCATCCCCGTACTGGAATAGAGGAGATTATGCCAAATCTACGTTTTGCCGCACCCAAAGAGCAGCGGGTTGCGATTGTAACCGGCGGTGCCAATGGCATCGGACGTGCTTCCGCTCTGCGCATTGCTGAAGAAGGTCGTGATGTCGTTATCGCCGATATGGCCGATGGCGCGCCAGTCGTCGAAGCAATTGAAGCGCTCGGTCAGCGCGCGCTGTACATCAAGACCGATGTGAGTGACGAAAGCGCGGTGCAGTCGCTGGTTGCACAGACCGTGGACACATTCGGAAGGCTGGATATTCTGGTGTGCTGTGCCGGTATCCTCGGCAAAGAAGTGCCGTTTCTGGAGCAAACCAGCGAGATGTTCGACCGCGTGATCAAGATCAATGTCTACGGCGCATTTTATGCCCACCAGGCGGCCATCCCGCACATGCTGGAACGCGGATGGGGCCGCTGCGTGACCATCACCTCCGGTGCGCGTCTGGGCGCGACTCATGTCGTTCCTTACGGTGTGTCGAAGGGGGCGGTCTGGTCACTGGTGGCGGCGCTTGGCAATGCCTATCCCAAAGAGGGGGTATTCGTCAACGGTGTCGAGCCGGGTCGTGCGCTGACCGACATGGTGGTGCCGCGTTTTAGCAAGGAGTTTATCGAGAATCCGCCGGTGCCGATTGGCCGCTATTCCGATGCCGAGGAAGTCGCGGAGGTGGTGGAATTCCTCACGTCAGAGCGTAACACTTATACCACCGGCTCGGTCTGGAGTGTGAAGGGCGCGACCGGCTGATCAGATCAAAAGTGTAGCTGGCTGGCGACGGAAAACGGTTACATTCAGCAGCACAACCAGGACACGAAAAGGACTACGATGAATCAGATGTAAGAAGTTCCTTGGGAGGAGGAAGTTTTCATGCGTGTGATTGTCATCGTTCTGCTGGCCCTGATCGCTCACTTTAGTTTGACTGCGCTGGTTCCTGGAGCAAAATCGTTGTTCTACTGGCCGTTTTCAGCCGATACCAAACCGACCCTGGCGTTCTTCGAACAGTATGATGGCATTCTCAAGCCACTGCTGTCCGTTATTGCCGGAGCCTGCATGGTTGGGGCCGTACTGTCCCTTTTTGGTGCTGTTATCCCCGCAGAGTGGTGGCCAGTACTGGTCACCGTGGGTGCGTTGGCAGCTATTCTACTTTATGGCCTGTACTTCAGCCTGTTTTCTTTGCTGCCCATCGCACTGAGTCTTGTCGTATTATGGGGGGCCGTCATCCAGAAATGGACCGTCGCCGGTCTAAATACCTGATCATTTACTAACCTGCCTGTTTTACTCCCCGAAGTAGGTCTCGCGTACTTCGGGGTTTTTTGTGATCTCATCAGGCGTACCCTGCGCCAGCACCTTTCCCAGATGCATGACATAGACACTGTCCACGAAATCAAACAGGATTTCCAGCCGGTGCTCGACCACCAGAAATGTGATGCCCATCTCCCGGCGCAGCGTGTCGATCTGTTCAAAGATGTTGTAGGC
>JAIOHN010000763.1 GCA_019912985.1 Anaerolineae bacterium
TTTCGGTGGTATCACGCCCGGCCTGTGCCAGTATCGCGCCTGTGGGGGCACAGATAAAGCTGCTGCCGTAAAAGCGAACGTCATTTTCCTGTCCAATGCGGTTCGCTGCACCGATAAACACCCCATTGGCGATGGCATGGCCGCGCATCACAGTCTGCCACGCTTCCTGTGTGTCGATGTGGGGGTCGGTCGGTTCGGAGCCAATGGCAGTGGGGTAAAAGATGAATTCCGCGCCGTTGAGCGCATAGATGCGTGCCAGCTCTGGAAACCACTGGTCGTAACAGGTGGGGGTGGCGATCATCAGCGCGCCCAGATCAAACACCGGGTAATCCTCGCCACCTTCGAAAAAGTCCGTCTCGTGATAACCCTCACCAGATGGGATATGTATTTTACGGGTATATGCCGCTAAATCGCCTTTTGGATTGTAAATGGTCGCGGTATCGTAGAAACGGTCATTGGTGGCACGCTCAAAAATGCTGGCGGTGATTGTCAATTGATGTTTCTGCGCCAGCTCGCCAAAAAAGTCTGCGGTGGGGCCATTTTCCAGTGATTCGGCCCAGGTCATTCCTGCTCGGTCGCGCGTGCCGGGGAAATAGGGTGACAGACTGAACTCCGGCAGGCAGACCAGCACCGCACCCTGATCTGCGGCCTGTCTGATCAGGTGGCGATAAGTTTCCATCATCTTTTCGCGGCTGCCGGGCCAGCCCAGTTGCACCAATGCTATGCGAATAAACTGCATGGCTTATTCCCCTATGCGGTATATGATCTTATAAAGTCATTTTTAGCGCAAATTATCATTGGTTTATGAAGTTTCATCTTTGCTATGATGGTTACCGGCGCGCGGCACTTCTTTGGTCATACAATGGACCGCGCCGCCGCCATTGATGCCCACCTTGCAGTTGATAGGAATGATGGTGTAGTCGGGCATCGCCTGTTGATAAATTTCCAGTGCGCGCTCGTCGGTGCTTTCCCCGTAGATGGGGACCAGCACCCGCCCGTTGACCGTGAGCGAATTGGTGTAGCTGCGCCAAATGGAGAACAGGCCCCAGTTAAAATATTGTGGCAGCGCAGGCAGCTCAAACACCTGATAGGGGTAGCCGCGCGCGTTCGTCTCCTGTCGCAAAAGTTCACCGGTCTGGCGCAGGCGCTCCGTGTTAAGTGAGTCGCCTGGCTCGGTCACCAGCACGGTCTGTGTCCCGGCCAGTTTCACCAGCAGATCAATATGCCCCGTTTCTTCCTCTTGCAGGTGCGGCGTGACGATCAACTTGTCGAATAAAAAGACCTTGTGCAGCGCAGCCAGCATACTGTCCACCGTCAGGCTGGAATCGCGGCGCTGAAATTCGTCAGACATCAGCAGCGTTCCCGCGCCATCCGACCAGATGTTGCCGCCTTCTGCATGTAAATCCAGTGCGCGAACCGGGATTTCGTGGTGTGCCGCCCACCGAGTGGGCATGGCGTTATCCTGCGACTGTGGATAGTGGGGAAGCGGATCATAGGTGGCATGAACCACGACTTGCTGGCCGGATTCATCCAGCCCAACGATCGGGCCATAATCGCGAACCCAGATGTCGTCAGTGGGCATATAGAGGAATTGGACTTGCTTGAGATCGCTCGTGCTGTGCTGCATCAGATACAGCTCGACGCCGTTGGCGAAGGTGGGTCGGGCGATGTTGATCGTGACCCTTGCGACTGGCGCAATAGCCTCGACCATGCTGGCATACAGCGGCCACAGTGGAGGGTAGTACACCGGCCAGGTCAGGATGATGGCTTCCATGGGTTCCCACTGCGCAGGCAGGCGAATTAATCTGCTCGGAGCGGGCTGCGGCAGTGCGTCGCCGCGTGTCATTTCGACTGTGGTGGGATGCTCAGCCATCCGGCGGCGGGCATCCTCCTCGCTCATCTCTCCCAGTAAGCCCCACCGTGCCATGAACCGCGCCATCTGGCGGGCGGTGGCAGGCGGATGAATTTCGGCATCTGCCGGGTAAAGCCAACGCCACAGCGGACGAGTCAACAAGCCCAGCGGAGCAGGCAGATAGCGCCGCCACAAGGGGTAGGGAACGTAGTTAAATCGCAGCATGATCCTGTTTCTTGTGCATGCTCATAGTTGATTATAATCATTTGTGCATTGGTGACGCTATTGCTCACGCATCCTGCGCGCACAGGATGCGATGATCGGCCTGCAAGCATTGGGTGGTGACCTCGACCATCGCCTGAGCGACCACCAGTCGGACGGTCGCTTCGCCGATTTTCGTCATGTACTGAATGTCACGCTCTGTATAAACCGCTTCCATCACGCCAAAGTTACGTGGTGTGCCATAGGCATGAAGCATGATGTGACGGATGAGTGTTTCATCGCCAGTGTGAATCTCGGCCCGCACCAGACCGGGCTGCATGTGATAGTCCACGCCGACGATTTCCTCGACATGGTGAAAGGTCGTGTTTGAGTTGTGACCAACCCCCAGCAGCAGAATATAACTATCGGGCATGGTCGCCAGCAAACCATAAGGCGAAAGTGCATCGCAGGGGGTGATCGAATCCTGGTGCATACTGGTCAAACGCCGGGCATCCGCGCCAATTGCGGCGACCGAGTGGGTGGGGTGCAAGCTGCGGATCGCATCGGGACGCTGGCGAAATGTCTCAGGAATGCGACCGGTCCAGCAAGGGGTGTTTTCTGGGTCGAATAGCGGCGGGTTGCTGGCTGAGAGTGCTTCGCTGCCGGTCAGCGTTGGCACCAGTATGGTGCCTGAGTGGCCCACCACGTCCAGCAGCGCGTCAATCACCATGTCTGCCCCGCCTTCCACGTGACCAAAACTGCTCAGCGAACTGTGTGCCAGCACCCGACAGCCCGTATGCAAACCCAGGTCATGCAGCCCCTGAATGATGGTCGTTTTCGTTACAGAACCCACAGAAAACTCCTTCACGATGCTAGAACATCCGCTCGATCATGATTATAATAGACAATATGTATGCCGAAATCGCTATCAATGTCCCTGTCCAACACACGTTTCATTATCATGTGCCGCCCGAATTCGAAGCTGTAGTCGAGCCGGGTCAACTGGTGCAGGTCGCTTTTGGCACGGCCATGCAGCATGGTATTGTACTGCGGCTGGCTGAACACAGCGATATTCGACAGACCAAGCCGATAGAAGCCCTTCTGGATACCCGCCCGGTGCTGACGGGTGAGCAAATCGCGCTGGCGCATTGGATCAGCGAAACCTATCTGATGCCGTTTGGCCTGTGCCTGTGGCTTTTCCTGCCGCCGGGGATTACGGGCAAGCGTGACTTGCAAGTGACGCTGGTCGATGAGCAATCGGATGGCCTGGATGAGCTTCAGGAGCGGTTGGTCGCGCTGCTCAAACGGCGCGGCCCGCTGCGCGGTCAGCAGTTGAATCAGTCGCTTTCGGGCAAAGACTGGCGCGGCGCGGTGCAGGCATTGGTGAAAGCCGGAATCGTGCGCACGGAGAATGTGTTAGCGCCCCCACGAACAAAACCTAAACTGGTGCGCACCGCCACCCTGACGATCCCGGCTGACCAGATTATGAATGTTGCGCGCCACCTGGGACGCTCCTCCAAGCAGGCCGATGTGCTGGAAGTGTTGGCCGCCATGCCGGACGAAGAGGCGGAACTCGACCGCGTGCTGCGGATTGCCGAGTGCAGCCGGGGCGTGGTGGATCGCCTGGAAAAAGACGGGCTGGTTACGATAAATCGCTATGATCGCGGCCAGCAGGATGACCCGCTGCTGGTGAGTTTGAATATCCCCCGCGAATCAGTGGATGAAAACCTGATTACGCTGCGTAAGGGCGAGAAGTATCTGCACATCCTCAAGGTGCTGGCGCGGGAAAACGGCCCGGTTGATGTGAGCTGGATTTATGCACAGACAGATGCCAAGCTACCTGACCTCAAGCGGTTGGAGGAAGAAGGGCTGGTGCTGTTGAGTGAGCGCGAGGCATGGCGTGATTCGCTGGCTGATCGTGATTTCGTGCCGACCATTGCGCCGCCGCTGACGCCGGAGCAGCAGGCCGTATGGGAGCCGATTGAGGCTAAGATTAAATCCTGGGATTGGGGCAATCTGGCGCATCAGCAGCAGGAGCAAAACCTGATCCACGAGGCGGACCTGTGGGAACCCTCGCCCTATCACCAGGCGCAGGTTGCGGATATGGCCGAGCAGAAACCGCAGGAAGCGGTTCCGGCGGAGGAGCACCTGTGGCAGTATCTGCGCCAGAGCGGTCACCCTTTCCGCCAGCACTATCGTGTCGAGCGTTTTATCGTGGATTTCTTCTGCCCTGGCATCAACCTGGTCATCGAGATCGAAGATAAGCCGTCGCAGTATCCCCCTAAGGAAGCCGCCGCCCGGCGAGCTTTTCTGAAGGGGTTGGGGCTGATGATGCTGCGCTTTAGCGCCAACGAGATTTTTGATGAAATGGATGTGGTACTGGAGCGTGTTGAAGAGGCGGTCGCACTGCTGACGCGCTCCTCGCAACTGCCGGAACAGCCACCCACGCCACAAGCGCCGGATCTGCCGAGTGTATTCCTGCTGCATGGGGTCACTGGCAGCGGAAAGACCGAAATTTACCTGCGGGCGATGGAACTGACGCTGGCGCAGGGGCGGCAGGTGATGTTTCTTGTACCGGAGATTGCGCTCACGCCGCAGACCGTTCGCCGCATCGCTTCCCGTTTTCCGGGGCGGCTGGCAGTGATGCATGGTTCGCTGAGCGAGGGCGAACGTTATGATACCTGGCGGCGCGCGCGTGAGGGCATGGTCGAGATTATCATCGGTGCGCGCTCGGCCTTGTTTACGCCGTTCCCCGATGTTGGGCTGATTATCCTCGATGAGGAGCATGACCACAGTTATAAGCAGGGGGCGGGCTTCAGCCAGCCCTATTATCACGCACGGCGGCTGGCCGAGGTGATGATGCACCGCAATGACGGTGTGCTGATCCTGGGCAGCGCGACACCCGACCTGGAAACGATGTTCCGCGCGCGCCGTGGCGAGATGGCACTGCTGCAGATGCCCAATCGTATCATGGGCCACCGCACCCGCATTCTGGAACTCTCGGAGCGCGAGGGGGTTAAGGCCCGTTATTATCCCGCCAGCGCGCAGGATGCGATGACGATTGACCTGCCGCCCGTGCAGGTGGTTGACATGCGCGAGGAACTCAAGGCGGGCAATACCAGCATCTTCAGTCAGGAGCTGCAAGACGGACTGACCGCCGTGCTGGATAAGGGTGAGCAGGCGATTCTGTTTTTGAACCGGCGTGGGGCCAACACCTTCGTGTTTTGCCGGGACTGTGGTTATGTGGATCACTGCCCGCGCTGTGATACACCACTGACGCATCATCGCTACGATAACCGGATGCGCTGCCACCTGTGCGGGTATACCAGTGCGACCCGCCAGGTCTGCCCAAGCTGCCAATCACGCCGCATCAAGTTTTTTGGCGCGGGGACACAGCATGTTGAGCAGGAGATGAAGCGCCAGTTCCCGCTGGCACGTGTCGTGCGCTGGGATGCCGATACTGCGCGGGATGCTCAGACCCACGAAGCGCTGTTAGAACAATTTGTGGAGCAGCGGGCGGATGTGTTGATCGGCACGCAGATGGTCGCCAAAGGGCTGGACTTGCCATTGGTGACATTGGTGGGCGTAATCAGCGCGGATGTGGGAATGGGGCTGCCGGATTTCCGCGCCAATGAGCGCACATTCCAGATGCTGACGCAGGTAGCGGGCCGTGCCGGGCGTGGTTTACTGGGCGGACGCGCCCTGTTGCAGACTTATCAGCCGGATCATTACGCGCTCGTGGCGGCGACGCAGCATGATTATGACGCCTTTTACACCCAGGAAATCGCCTCCCGCCGTGATCTGCATTACCCGCCTTTCCAGCGTTTGCTGCGGATTTTATTCCAGCTCGGCAATGACTCGAAAGCGCAGCTTGAAGCAGAACGCGCGGCAGATTTGCTGCGCCAGCGCATCACCCGCGCGCAAATTCCCGATACGCATATCATCGGCCCGGCACCGTGCTTCTTCGCCCGGGTGAACAACATCTACCGCTGGCATGTGCTGCTGCGCGGCCCGGACCCGACCGCGGTCCTACGTGATTTCGACATCCCGCGCAACTGGTATGTGGATGTGGACCCGGTGGATGTGCTGTGAGTGTGACAGAATTGTGATGTCGAATGAATAGACAGGTTTATCGTTCACGCTATAATGGTAATTGATAATATCACTGCATTTATTGCTTATTTATGTTCACTACTGTGATTTCTTCGCTGTAGGGACTTGTAAATCAGGGGGTGAAAAGGATTTACAGGTCACAGATTACCTCACGTTTCTGGCTCTCCTATATCGTGTTCGCGGTTCTCTGGCTGTGCTTGTCTGTCTTGCTGCTGACAGATGATAGTGCATACAGCATCGCGGAGTTGTTACGCTTCTGCCTGATCAAGGACATTATTTTTCTTGTGCTCATGGCCGGATTGTTCTTCTGGCTGGCTCGCAAAGGCAGTCTCACGTGGCGGCGATCCGAAACAGTGATGACCGGCCAGATCCATGACCTCCAGGCGCAGAATGATGTCTGCCAGCAGGAAATCAACCAGCTCAAAGAAGAATTAACCCGGCTTGATCAGTCGAACAGCCGTATTCTAAGTAATGTGGCGCATGATTTACGCAACTCGATTACCGGCATGGCGCTGCGGGTGGAAATTATCGAGCGCACACCGCCAGAAAACCTATCACCATCCATCATCCAACTCAAAAACCAGATTGAGCACTTTCAGGAGTGGGTGGAGGATGTGCTGGATACTGCCCATCTGGAAGAAAGCGCGGATAAACTGCGCTTCGAGCCGACAGATGTCCGTGTGCTGCTGCAACGCGCAGTGGAAATTCACGAGCCGGTAGCAAAACACGCCGGTTTGCAATTGGAAGTGTTTATCGAAGACGATCTCCCGCCAGTTTGGGGAAGGCCCAACCAGCTTTCCCGCGTGATCGGCAATTTGATCGCCAATGCCATTCACTACACGCCAACAGGCATCATCACGATTCGCCTGGAACGCAAGGGCGACCAGGCCTGCTTTCAGGTGCGGGATACGGGCATCGGCATTGCTGAGAAAGACATCCCCAATCTGTTTAACCGCTTCTACCGGGGCGATCAGGCAAAGTCACGGGGGATTTCCGGTACTGGCCTGGGATTGAGTATTGTCAAAGAAATCCTCGATCAGCACAATGGACAGGTCGAAGTGCAGAGTCAGGTCGGCAAGGGGACAACCTTTACGATCTGGCTGCCGGGGATGGATGACCATGATCGAGTATCTGACACCCGCTGATATTTATGAGATCGCTCAGGACGTGCTGGGGCGCAGACCGGATGTGCGTGACCGGCACCTACTGCGCTCGGCGGCAGCCCGCCCCATGCTGGCTGCTTTCGGTGAGGAAGCCTATCCAACTCTGATCGACAAGGCGGCGGCACTGCTGCATGCGCTGGCGGCACATCACCTCTTTTTTGATGGCAATAAACGCACGGCGACCCGGGCAACAATCCGCTTTTTGCAGGTCAATGGCTTGCAGCCTGCCTGGGATGAGCAGGAAATTTATGATTTTGTGCTGGAAGTCGCGCAGAGCCGCCATGATGTTGAAGCGGTGGCGGCGTGGCTGGGTCAGCATGTGACCTCTCTGGATGATTGAGCGTGCGATGACCATTCGTTATTTGACCGAAGACGAACTGATTTACATCAACGAGCAGCTTCCCGGCAATGACCGGATTCACACGATTGTCCAGGGAAAGCGCAAAGTCCGCGATATTGGCCTGTTGGACGCGGCAGTGGGCAGACCTCAGCAGACGGTATTCGGTGAGGATGCTTATCCCACGCTGATTGAAAAAGCAGCGGCGCTGCTCCATGCCATCACGCGCAATCATCCGTTTGCCGATGGCAACAAGCGCACCGCAACAGTGGCGCTGTTGATGATGCTGAAAGTGAACGGCTATCGTGCCATCTGGGAACCCGCCGACGCCTTAAAGCAGATTGTTGCCGTGGCAGAAGGCCAGCTCAGCCTGGGGGATTTTGTGAACTGGCTGCAAATAGAACCCGGCACGCCTCGTCTGGAACCTGATGCAGAGGCCGATGCCGGGTTAATTGCGGATTTAATTGCTGAGCACCGCTGGCTGCTGGCCGAGCTGGTCAAAACTTAGGCAGTCGATTAAGCCCAACCGCCGACACGCGCGACACCGACATACACCAGCACCAGCACGACAATGATCGCAATCAGATTATTGCGATAGCGGAGGTTGTCCGCTGCCGACTTCCAGCGCGAGGTCAGGTGGGCCACAACCAGGGCAATCAGCATGATGACTGTATGCTCAATGTAAACGGATTGCAGACCCGTCTGGCTGATGCGCAGCAGCAGTAGAATGATCCCCAGCAAAAACTGGATGTCAATCGAGATAGTGAATATAAGCATGATGCGCCGCGCCATCTGGTCATAGGTTCGCTGTTGCAGCAATCCCACCAGCATCCAGGCCAGTGCAACCACCGTGGCGAGGATAACAATCCAGCGCCAGCCAGAGTGTGCCTGCAAGATAAAATTACTAAGATCCATGCGCCATCCTTCTTTTTTATAGTCATCTGCGCATCAATATGCTGACCAAATAATTTCTTTGCTGCACAGTGATGCAGATGTCATTCCACGCCATTTGCATCATGACTATAGCCTGCACAGGAAGCCTGTCAAGGCAAAGAAGATCACCGCAGCTTAGAAGACTCTGACAAAATTGAGCAGCGCCAGGTTGGCGTCACACGTGCCAGGGAATTCCACTGAAATGCCGTGCGCGAATTCTCCACGCGTCTCGTCATAAATGGCGACCAGATAATTCGCCGCTGCTGGCGTGTCTCCTATCTTGATTTCCCAACCAGAAGCGCCGTAGGTGGTTGCTGTGCCGCTTTCTGCTTCCAGCATCGCGCCGCCGCCCATGGCGATCACACGCACGCCGATCAGCGGCTGTCCATTGGCATCGAACACCTGCCCGGCGATCCCCTGCCAGTTGCAGCCTGCGTCATTGGCGAAGTTGCTGGTCAGGAAAACATCGTCACGCAGCGTAAAGTTATCCACTGGCGCTTGTGGGGAT
>JAIOHN010000078.1 GCA_019912985.1 Anaerolineae bacterium
ATGCTGGATAACTCAATTGCTGTGGTGATGGCCTCGCCGATATTATCGGCAGATTCCCGTATATCGGCATCAAACAGTGTTTTTGCGACGATCTCCATCGTCAGCTTCATCATTTCGTGGTGGATGTCACGCTGGTCGCCCGTATGCCAGTTTTCCAGCGCTTGCTGCGTATAACTGACCATGACATCGGCGTAACGGGCGATGCGCTGCTGGTGGAAGGCGGGCTGCGCCAGCTTGCGCTGTCGTTTGTGAAATTCACCCTCGCTGTTCAACAAGCCGTTCCCAAGCGCGATGCTGGTCGCCTTCTTCAGCATAGGGCTTTTGTGGAAATTGCTTGCCTGCCGAACCAGTACCTGTTGAATGTAATCTGGCTGGTTGACCTGATACACATCGCGATTAAGAAAACCTGTATGAACGATGTCGCCATACAGATCCCGATTTTGCTCTACAAACCGCAGTGGATCATTGCGAAATATGCGGATACTCCCCAAAAGGAACTCACCTTTTGGGCCAGGGGGGTAGATGCTGCCACTCATAGACACCTCGACCATTACTAGACTAACTGTATATAAAAATCATAGGTTTATTCTGAGTGGTCGTCAAGGCAAGTTTGTAATTTATCTGTAAAATCTTCTGTACGGCACACAAGCTTTCTGGAAGGGGGTGGGTATGGATGGTCATTAGCGTAAAAGAATAAAAATTGTTAAAGTCCGATGGTTTACTTATGCTTTCAAAAAATACAGGGGGCCGTTGTGAAAATTACAGATGTAAGGACCGCCAGTGTCCAGGGTAACTTTGAATGGATCATGGTGCGGGTTTATACCGACGAGGGTCTTGTTGGTCTGGGTGAAGCCTATTGGGGTGCCGGTGTAGAAACCATCATCCACCGGCTGCGGGATATTGTCGTTGGGGAAGATCCCCACAATATTGATTATCTGTTTCAGAAGATGATTCGCGGGATGTCTGGCGCGGGTTCCACGGGTGGCGCGGTGGTCGCAGCCATCAGTGGTGTGGAACTGGCATTGTGGGATCTGAAGGGGAAGGCGCTCAATACCCCGATCTACAACTTACTTGGCGGGCGTTACCGTTCGAAAATCCGCATTTATGCCGACTGTGGGCATGGTCGTGAGCCAACACCCGCATCCTGGGCGGAACGTGCTCAAGGTGCGGTCGAACGAGGCTTTACAGCCATCAAGTTTGACATTGATAACATTGACCCCAAACGCTTTGGCGATCAGTTCCATGTGACGCCGGGCGGTTGGGCGCAGGGCCAGCAGCACCCGATTTCCAATGGCGAGATGGACCTGATCCTGCAACTGGTGGCCGCTGTGCGTGAATCGATTGGGATGAAGATCGACCTGGCGCTGGACTGCCACTGGAACTTTAACACGCGCGACTGCATCACACTGGCGCGTGAACTGGAACCGTTCCGCATTATGTGGCTGGAAGATCCGACCCCGCCCGACAACGTGGATGCCATCAAGCGTGTGACCGATAATTCCCCAATTCCCATATGCACGGGCGAAAATCATTACACCCGCCACGGCTTGCGTCCCCTGATTGTGAATCAGGCGGTTGACATCATCCAACCTGATGTGCCGAAGGTGGGTGGCCTGCTGGAAGCGAAGAAGATTGCTGACCTGGCTGATATTTATTACATCCCGATGGCAGCACACAATGTCAGCAGCCCGATCGCCACGGTCGCAACCTGTCACATGCTGTCCACGATTCGCAACTTTATCATAATGGAATTCCACGGTCAGGATGTCACCTGGTGGGATGACCTTGCTATAGGCGGCCCCTGGATCAGCGACGGGTATATTACCATACCGGATAAACCCGGCCTCGGCGTTGAACTGAACGAAGATGTGGTACGCGCTCACATTAAGCCCGGCAGCAGCTTTTTTGAATAGGAGTTTAGATGAATATTGAGAACCCTCGTGAAGCGTTGATGGAGTTGACCCGATTGTACCAGGGCGAGCGTTTCCCTAATGGACGCCCTCACGTGCCAGATGACATCATCGAACGGATGAAACTGGTCACGACCGAGGAAGCCTGGTCGGTACTGCGCAAACACGGCTTTCATCGCCAGTTTGCGGGCAACTGGTATATCACGCATCCTGGCAAAATCCTGGTCGGGCGTGCAGTGACGGCCATGATGCTGCCTCACCGGCCAGATATGCATGAAGTGGTCGCAGAGCAGGGCGAAAAAGATGGGCGTATTGGCGGGCAGAACTCCTGGGTGATCGACACCCTGGAACAGGGTGATGTCATGGTGGTCGATATGTTCGGTAAGGTCAAAGATGGCACTTTTGTCGGCGATAATCTCTCGACTTCACTGCAAGCGCGTACCCACGCTGGGGCCGTCATTGACGGTGGCATCCGTGATTTTCAGGGGGTCGCGCGGCTCACCGACTGTGTGATCTACTGCCGTGGACTGGATCCGACTGCCATTCTCGATACGACCCTGGCCGGTATCAACATCCCGATTCGCATTGATGAGGTTACGGTGCTGCCGGGCGACGTCGTGCTGGGTACGCCAACTGGTGTGATTTTCATCCCGCCGCATCTGGCACAGGAAGTGGTCGAAACATCTGAAGATGTGCGGATGCGTGATACGTTTGGCAAGCAGCGCCTGGCTGAAAGCAAATACACCCCAGGTGAGATTGACCGTGCCTGGGATGCGCATATCGAAGAAGATTATCAAGGTTGGTTGAAAGACCAGGGATAGTACAGAAGAGGGGCCATCAACGATGCGCCCCTCATGATTTTTGGCTTAAGCTGCGCCCCGACTGGTGATCCAGACGCCATCCTCAGATTTGATGCCGCCCCCACTAAGGAAGAAAACACGCTGCTTCTGGCGGCGGGCTTCCCTTTCCGTCTCCCAGAAGCTGAGCGTACGCTGCTTCCGCTCCGCCAGGTACTCCAGCGCAGCCATCACATGCGAACAGGCAACGCCTCGATTCTGCGCCCAGGGGCAGGTACAACGTGCGTGAACACTGCCGTTCGATCCGAAACGCACGGTCACAATATGACTTGCCAGCGGATTGGTTGTGCTTTCCACGGCAATGGTATTTCTATCCACGCGCCGCGCGCGCAGCTTCCGACTTTGTCGTTGTAATAGTTTGATATGTTTGGGTTTCATCATCTTTACACCACCGCTCATTCCTAGAACGTATATTCTAATTTTACCATAAATCGCATCAAAATTGTATTAAAACCCCTAGAAATGAGGTGACGAATCATCTATCGTTTGTGACGAAAATCACTATTGTGAGGAGGGAATTGCGGCTAGGATATAGTCAGGTTTGCATGGAAGACACCTGCTGGAAATCTGCTATAGACAAACTCCTTGGAAGGACTGGTAGCTGCGCTGCCAACAAAACTTGACGAACGGGCTATTCAAAAACTCTGGTAGGTGACCTTTGTATGACGAAAACACCCCGGTAAATCCGGGGTGTTTTCGTTTCTATCGCGCTTTCCTGTGTTTCTGCTCAATAACTGCCGGTTAATTGGGCAAAACCATACAAAAATAGGGTTCTCAGCAAAATAAAGGTGATCGTCAAGAGTATCAGTGAAAAGCCGAGAGCCACGATTCCGATCAACCCCCACACCACAAGCGAGAGCACATTGGGTTGGGCTGGTCGCTGAGATTCAACAACCTCCGCAATACGATCTTCAATGCTATCGGACATAATCTCATCCCTATAAACTCAATCTTCCTTAAACGTCAAAATCCTTTATCCGCCGCAAAGATCCGGTCAGGTGGGCAGCAAATGGTCGGCCACTTGGGATGCCCACTCACGAATGGTATTCCAATCCCGAAAATCATTGTTATAGCTGCCCGGTGGGCGTTTGCCATCGTACCGCGCGGCCAGGGTCCAGCGATCATCCCAATCGACATCGCTCATTTCCAGTTTGCCAGCCAATGGCTTAATCTCACGCACATTGAGTTCGTTGAGCATTTCGTGATTGACATAGTTTTCGACAGCGTGTTGATAACCATCAGGTTCCAGAACACGAATGCAGGTGATGAAAAAGTAAACCGGACGATTTCCAAGCTGCTTGCTGTATCGGTCGAGGAATTGGGACATTGACGTCAACCACATGCCGCTCTGGATGGCCGAGCCTAAAACAAATACATCATATCCTTCGACAGAGTCGATTGTTTCTACATTCGCCACGGTGACATCAAACTCACGGTTCCGCATCACTCGGCCAACTTCCTGGGCGACCTCTTCTGTGGAACCGTAAGCGGTAGCATAAGCCACCAGTATCTTCTTCAAAGTCGATTCTCCCATGTGAAGCTCAGTAACAATATTGGGCTAATCTTACCACGAGTCTGGCAGAATTTGTTAATGACTCGTACGAAGTAAATGAGCGAACGACATCATTTTCGTGCGATTGAGGGGCTTGGCGATGATGTTGAGAATTTGACTCACGCTGAGCTTGCAGGAGAAGCATGACTATCAAGAAGTCCACCAGAATCATCCGCGCAAAAGTGGATATGAAGGTTTCCCCGCATGTATTCAAACATCAGTGGGTGAACCATAGAACAGGGGCGCGGACTGGGATCAGTCGCACCCCTGGTAGGATTATCAAAAGCTGGCCTTAGAGCTGGACGTAACTGTTCTCGGCCAGGATGAAGCGGTGTGCATCCGGCACATGATCGGCAGAGGTCACTTGCGAGTTATCCGCCAACAGACTGGAGTCAATACGCCCGGGAATATTGCGAATCGCGCAGTCTTTCATGATGATGCTGGCTTCGATCTCGCTGGCTTCGATGCGTACATTGTCTCCAATGGACGTGTATGGGCCGATATAGCTGTCTTTGATGATGACATTCTTGCCAATAATGACCGGGCCACGGACCATGCTGTTGATGATCTGGCTCCCTTCACCGAGAAGGACACGGGGCGAAACTTCAGAGGACCCCAGCACTTGATTGCCGTTCTCAGGTGCAGGTGTGTAGGGCAGCTCTCCCAGCACATACTGATTTGCCTGGATAATCGCATCCGGTTTTCCAGCATCAATCCACCAACCCTGGAGAATATAGGGGCTGACGGTTTTGCCCTGGCTGATCAGCCATTGAATCGCATCGGTGATTTCCAGCTCGTTACGCCATGAGGGTGTGATATTGCTAATCGCTTCAAAAATGGAATTGCGGAACAGATAAACCCCGGCAATGGCGAGGTTAGAAGGCGGATTCTCTTTCGGTTTTTCAACCACACGTACAATATGATCCGGGCCTTCGCTCAGGTCAGCGATGCCGAAGCGCGATGGGTCAGGGACTTCACCCAGTGCGACGGCTACTTCAGCATTCGACTGTTCAAAACCGGTAAGCAGGCTTTCCATTTTGTCCTGAAAAACGTTGTCGCCCAGGAACATACAAAACGGCTCATCGCCCACGAAATCACGGCACAGACTGACCGCATGTGCCAGCCCAAGCTGCTCGGCCTGGACGATATATTCCAGTTTTACACCAAGCGCGTGACCGTCACCCAGCTGGTGCGGAATCGGTGAATCAAGATCATTGACGACAATACCAATGTGATTTAAGCCAGAGTCTTTCAAGATGTCAATCGCGTAGGCAATCAGCGATTTGTTGGCAACTGGAACCAGGGGCTTGGGCATGGTAAGCGTAACCGGGCGTAAGCGGGTTCCCTGTCCCGCTGCCAGAATAATGGCTTTCATTGAGAGGTGTTCCTCCAATCAAGTTAATGAATCAGGTTGTCATACTACTTGCAATTTTCAGCTCTGACAAGCAAAATCGTAAAAGCTGACGAAATCACAGCCTCAGTGTATGAGGCGTAAAATTACCAGCGCCTAACAATCAGCTTATCCTAAATTACGGAACTTTTCGTGTAAGATCGCTTTCGGTTTGCCGTTCTGGTCAACCAACCCGAAACCGTTATCCATGCTGTCTGCCCAGGCATACCAGATAGCGGTAATCACCTGTCCGGCGTACTGGTTTTTGCAAATATCAACAAAGCCCGCCGCATAATCGGCCACATCAGGGATGACTTCGGTGCGTCCCTGCTGGTCCAGTACACCCCATTCCGTGATCCACAGCGGCTTGTCCGGCATCACCACACTGTACTTATCCAGCTCTTCATCGAGTCCACCCCAATTGCTAAATCTGTGTCCACGCACACCACGCCCGTATGGATGAATGGCGATACCGTCTGGGCGGACATCTTCTGGCATAGCAGCCAGTGTTTTGCGTGCGTACGCCGATCCAGCATCGGGGCCGCTTGTGTGACCGCCAGTGATAATCGGTACCGTGGGGTCAGCCTGACGGATGGCGCGGATCGTTGCGGTCAGCAGCTTGCCGTATTCAGTCGGCGGCATTGCGACCGCCGCCCGGCCCTCGTGGGTGTCCTGCTCATTCCAGATTTGATAGGCACTGATGAACCCGCTTCCGGCGAAGCGCTGCGCGACCTGACCGGCATAGTCAGCATATTTGCTGGTCAGCTGCGCCCACTTACCGGGGTCCATCTGCTGCCAGTTGAACCCCGCGCCCTCGCCGTAAAGCTGGTGGGTGAGGACCAGAAGCACATGCATACCCGCCTGAGCATATTTCTCGATGTAAGGCCGGTAACGGTTGTAAGTGGCGTTCAGATCCGTGTTGCCATAACGGGCAGGGTCACCCTGCGGCTTATCCGGGTTGAGCGACATATTGAATTTGAGCCGCACCCATCCGACTCCTTGCATATCTTTGGGGTCTGGCGCGCCCAGGTGATGAAAAATATCCAGGTTAAGCCCGGTCAGGCTGCCACCAAAAGTTGGCTCCGGCGGTTTTTTCGCCAGTTTTAGGAACCATGCTGCCGTATATCCTTCGACTCCGTTGCGGCGGCGGATGTGAATCCACTCGTTGTTTTGACCGACTTTTGCCTTTGTCTCCGCTGCGGGTTCCAGCGAGGTCACGACTTCGTTGAGTGAGAGATTGCCAATCGGCTTGCCATTGATTGGCGCTTCGCGCACACGCAGTCCGCTCTCGGTTGGCTTGAGGTAAACCGTTTCCGTATCCGGCTCATCTGGCTCTTCAACAGGCGGTGTCCGGTCGAATAGATCTGTAGGATCAATCGTCTGGTAGATGATTAACTTAATCGTCTCCGGTGAGCCGGATTCCGCGATCACATCCCCGGCGTTGACCGTCGCGCCGGGCTTAACCCTGATCGTCTGTAGACCCATATAGATCACATTGTAGGGGAAAGCGGCAAGGTGGAGTTGGTCGCTGCTGATCGAGGTAATGGTACCGGCGCTGATCGCGCGGATCAGTGTGCCTGCAGGTGCGTAAATCTCGATGATTCCGGTATCAGGGTTGTAGGGAACGGCAATTTCGACCTGAGCGGTTTTGGCGGGCCAACTAAAAATAGACATTTTTTCCTCTTAAATCTAATTGCTGCCGTTGTGCTTAGTGTATTACGGATTCATAAAAAGGGTGATTCGCCTATTTTGGCCTGTCTTAAGCCGGTGCTCATCAATCATCGTTATAATTGTGATAATTCGAACAAATTCAACAGGAACACGCGAATGTGGCGTTTTGTCGTTTTAGGGTTGGTGATTATCGGCGTGGTGGTTTTTGGCTTTAGCTTGATTGATACCAGCACGGGCGATGAAGTCAATGCCAGCGCTTTGCTCAGTGATGTCGAACTGGATAGCAGCGGTTTTGCGCGCGCGATAGATCCCTATGACTGGTACTTTCCGGCAGATTATGGTGCGCACCCGGATTTTCAGACCGAGTGGTGGTATTACACCGGCAATCTGGCGACCGAGAGCGGGCGGCGCTTTGGCTTTCAGTTCACCATTTTCCGGCGGGCGCTGCTGCCGTCATCTGAGGATAGTGGCTCGGAATGGCGGACACGCCAGGTCTACATGGCTCATTTCACCGTCAGCGATATTGAAGGCGACCAATTTTATCACCAGCAGCGCTACAGCCGGGGCGGGGCAGGATTGGCCGGGGCCACAGCCGACCCTCGTTATCATGTCTGGCTGGAGGACTGGCAGATTGAGGCGCTGAATGACGACGCGGCTTTGACCAGCATCCAGGCCAGTGCTGAGGATTTCGCGGTGGATTTGCAACTGGAGCAGGTCAAGCCGCCTGCGTTACAGGGAGTCAACGGACTCAGCCCCAAGAGTGGCGAAACCGGCAACGCCAGTTATTACTACAGCCTGCCGCGCCTGCTGACCGAGGGAACAGTTCGCGTCGGTGATGAACAGTTTACAGTGAGCGGCGCGACCTGGATGGATCACGAATTCAGCACCAGCGCGCTCGGCATGGATGCCCAGGGATGGGATTGGTTTGGGCTGATTTTCGATAATGACCGCGAGATGATGCTCGGCCAGATTCGGCTGGTGGGTGACGACCGCGAACCGGCTTTCGGCGGCCTGCTGGTCAATCCCGATGGCAGCACGCAGTATCTCGATTCAAGTATGTTTACCATCGAGGCGACCGATACCTGGACCAGTCCACATACCAGCGCGACTTATCCGTCTGGTTGGGATATCACCGTGAATGCGCCAGATGAGACGCTCAACTTTACACTGACGCCGCTGATGGGTGACCAGGAACTGCATGATGGCGATATTGCCTATTGGGAAGGCGCGGTGCGTATCTCAGGCGATGTCAGCGGCTATGGTTATGCCGAACTCACTGGCTATGTAGATGCCATGACCGGGCGTTTTTAGCGCTTATTCCAGTGCTTTGGCAAATGTAATCGTGATGAGCTGTGGGCGGGTGATGGCCGAGCCAACACAGACCGCCAGCGCACCAAAATCCAGCGCCTGCCGGGCCTGTGCCGGGGTGTGAATACGCCCCTCAGCGATCACCGGCACATCCAGTTGGTTGACCAGCGCGCGCAGCAGATCAAAATCTGGACCGTCCAATTTGGGACTGTAATCCGTGTAGCCGGAGAGTGTCGGCGCGACAAAATCCGCGCCTGCGGCCTGCGCTGCCAGCCCTTCGCGCAGGGTAGAGACATCTGCCAGCACCATTTTTCCCGTTTCGCGTTTGATCGCCGGGATGAGCGATTCAATTGTGCTGCCATCTGGACGCGGGCGCTGGGTGGCATCCAACGCAACCACATCGGCACCAGCCGCCGCAACCGCCTGCGCGTGGTTTAGGGTAGGCGTGATGTAGACACCGCTGTCGCCATCTTTGTCCAGACCGATCAACGGCAGCGGAATCGCCTCGTGTATGGCGCGAATGTCTGCCGGGCTGTTGGCGCGAATAGCTGCCGCGCCGCCTTGTTGTGCCGCCAGCGCCATCCTGACCATGATTTCCGAGCCATGCAGCGGTTCATCCGGCAGCGCCTGACACGACACGATCAAACGCCCGCGAACCTGTTCAATAAATTCAGATTTGTTCATCTTTCGCCTATGCTTTGATATGCCAGCAGCCCCGCGCCGATCATCACTGCGTTGATGTCAAACTGCGCCGGGGCCAGCTTGACCTGCCGTGGTGTGGTCAAGGGACTGTCGCGCAGCGAAGCCTCAAAGGACTGCCACCACAGCGGGCCAACACCGGGTACGCCCCCGCCAACAACCACAATTTCTGGGTCGATCAGGCAAATCGCCGCGCCGAGGATTTTGCCGAGTTTGTAAGCGCCAATCCGAATGACCTCAATGGCGGCGGCTTCGCCCTGATGGGCGCGTTGAGCGATCTTGCGCAGGCTGGTCTTTTCGCCAGTCAATTGGAAGTAGTTGGTTTCCAGGCCGGGGCCGCTGGCGATCTGCTCAATCGTGACAGGTGTTTCGCCATCCCATCCCGCGATCAGGTAGCCGATCTCGCCCGCGCTGGAGTGTGCGCCGCGCCACAACAGCCCTTCATAAACCAGCGCACCGCCGATGCCGGTGCCGACCGCGACATACAACAGATGTCGATAACCCACCCCTGCGCCGACCCGACTTTCGCCAAACGCCATGGCGTTGACATCGTTATCCACGACTACGGGCAGTCGTAATGTGTCGGACAACCAGTCTGCGACCGGAGTATTGGCCCAACCAGGGATATTGTCGTTGGCGTAGAGAACAGCCCCATGTTCATGGTCAATCTGTCCCGCAGCACCGATGCCTATCGCGCGCACCGTAATATTATCCCCATCCGCTTTCACTCGCAGATGGCTGCACAGCGAGGCTGTTTTTTGCAGGATTGCTTCGGCTCCGCCAGAAGGGGTCGGCTCTGTCAGGACATGGGTCACCATGCCGTTTGGGGGGATAATGCCAGCCGCGATTTTAGTGCCGCCGATGTCTACGCCGATAACCGCGCTTGCTTCGCTCAAAATCTGCTCCCGCATTTGAATATGGGGCGATTTTAGCACGCTGCCAGCGAAATCAATAACGGGCTGGTTCAATGGTACGGGGCATCACGACTGATGCCCCGAATAGACTGGTGATTAGGCGACGGGTGTAAAAGCAGGGAAGTCCGGCGCGGAAGGGGTTGGCGCAGACCATACGATTTCCCAGGCCTGACCCTGCGCCGACCATAGTTCCTGTGCCTGACCGTTGTTGTACCAGCTAAGCGCAAACTGTGAGGCCTCAAAGTCATTCTCGTTGGGGGTCATCTTCAGATAGATGTACCCACCAGGAGCCGCTTCCAGCCCGCCACCAAATTCGGTATTGGTTTGCAGTTCGGTGATGTTCCCGGCTCGATCCAGCGCAATCCAGCGCGTGGAGGTATCGACCGTCGTCTGGTCGGGACTAAATGGCGGGAACAGCAGAATCGCGAGCTGCTGGCCGTTATTGATAAAACGCACGTCGATGATGGTAGCGTCGGCTGTGTGGTAAACGATACGCTGCTCGCCGGAAGGGCTGCCAACCACGACCACGTTCAACATGCCGAAGGGGCTGTCTGTCTCGACCGTGGGGAGATTGGGATTGTTGGCTGCCCACGCCATTTCACCGGTGCCAGCCAGGCTGTCTACAGCAAAGTAGCTGTACGGGCCTTCCGGTACGGGGGCAAGGCTGTTGCTGCTCAATTGCCACGCGAAGGCGGAAACCAGGGTTGGCCCACCGACTGCATAGGGAACTTCAGCAAAAATGATCGTATCGCCGCTGAACGAGCGAACTTCCGGCATAATGACTCCATCGGGGATCATGCCGCTGCTGGCAGCCGCCGGGCTATCCGCATTAAGCTCGTTGACCACATTGCCACTGGCGACATCCAGCACCTGGAGCTGCCAGGCCGGGACGCCTTCCTGCGCATTGGGATCGCCCACGCCGAAGTGGTTGATTAACCCTACGGCTAGCTGTGTTTCAGCGTCATTAAAGGCATCTGGCTTGACCGAACAGCCGATGCGTGTACCCAGGTCGATCTGAAGCAGGTTTGTCTGCCCGGCGATGTCGCGTAAATACAGGGTGGATGAAGGGGTTTCACTTGAGTAGTTAATGGCGCAGAAGGCGACGCGGCTGCCATCCGCCGTAAAGGCCATGTCGCGTGTGTTAAACGTCGCGTTCTCGCTCAGACCCAACGGATAGCTGGTTTGATTGCCGCCGCTATCCACGTGGACCAGTGATGCACTTTCCCAGTTGTAGAGATAGGTAAACCAGCTGTCCTGCGCGGCGGCTGGCAGGGCCAGCATCAGGAGCGCCAGGGCAATGATTGTAACTTTTCTCATTTTTGCCTCCAATATTTATACCGCCTCTAGCTTATACTATCTGCGTACAGATTTCATGGGCGATCTACCGGCGTTTTTCCGACTGTATGCTATACTTGGCGGCACCAAATTAGTGAATCAGGGGGATGTTTATCATGGTGGATTATGTCACAACGGTGCGTGTTTTGCTGAAAGAATCACGCGCACCACTAGCGAACGTTCGAGTGGCGTTGTTTGATCGCGATGAGCACTCGGATGATGATCAATTGGGCGAGGGTCGCACGAACCAGTTTGGTGAGGTGACCTTTAAGTACAACACGCGCGATTTTGCCGATGGGGTCTCCGGGCAAGACGATGGTTTTAAGCTGCGCGATGGTGATACCGTCCCTGATCTTTATCCAGTGATCTACGATAGCAACGGTGAAGTGGTCGTCTGTAAGCGGGACGAAGCCACCATCAATAAAGCGTCCTTACATATTTTGCTGCTGGTGGATCAGGAATTGGCGGCGACGCACGGCCTGCTGGTCAGTGAATAATCCGCACACAGTCACCCACCTCCAGGTCACCGATACGCTCCAACTGCGGCTGTTGCAGGAAGATGACGCCGACTGGTTGTACGAGTTGGTAAAAGCGGGCCAGGAGTATCTGAGCGAGTGGCTGCCATGGGTGGATACCATGCGCAGACCCGAAGATGCGCGGCGCTTTATTCGTACCGGCTTGCTCCAACAGGAACATGACAATGGTTTCCAGATGGGCATCTTCGAACGGCAGGTGCTGGTAGGTGTGGTGAGTTTTAATTACATCAATTGGAAGCGCGGCAGAACCGAGCTTGGCTACTGGCTTGGCGAGGCATACCAGGGCAGGGGCCTGATGACGATGGCCTGCCGCGCGATGATTGATTGTGCGTTTCGAAAGTTGGATCTCAAACGTGTTGAGATCCGCTGTGCGGTCTCCAACAGCAAAAGCCGGGCAGTGGCTGAAAGATTAGGTTTTGTAGAAGAGGGTGTTTCTGTGCAGTTTGAGTGGATGAATGACCGCTATGTGGATGCAGTGGTTTATGTCATGACGGATGAGCATTGGTGGGCGTCACGTAAGGAGATAATCTGAATTGGCGCGGGTAGTGGTTGTGGGCAGTTTTAACGTGGATCTGACCGCCTATATGAGCCGTTTGCCGCTCCCTGGCGAGACCGTGCAGGGGCGTGAGTTTGTGACCGGGCCGGGCGGAAAAGGCTCCAACCAGGCAGTGGCGGCGGCCCGTCTGGGGGCGGATGTGAGCTTTATTGGTCGTGTGGGCGTTGATTCCTTTGGCGAGATGGGTCTGCAAATCTGGTCAAAGGAGGGTATCAACACCACCCATGTGGTGCGCGATCCACAGGTTGCCACAGGTGTCGCGCCTATCTGGGTGGATGACGGCGGTGAAAATTCGATTGTGGTGGTACTGGGAGCGAATCTGGCGCTGTCCACAGCGGATATTGATGCGGCGGAATCCGCGATTGCCAGTGCCGACGTGCTGCTGACCCAGCTCGAAGTGCGGCAGGAAGCCGCTCGTCACGCGCTTGAACTGGCGCGCAGGCATCATGTCAAGACGATCCTCAACCCGGCTCCGGCGGATGTGCTGGATAAGTCCATGATTGCGCTGGCGGATTACCTCACACCCAATCAAAGCGAGTTGCAGACGTTATTCGGCGTGCAGGAAGGTGACCTTGAGTCGGTGCCGCTCAATGATGGGCAGACATTGGTGCTGACCGCGGGCGGTGACGGAGCCTACTGGCGTTGTGCGGATGGCAGCGGCGGTCATCAGCCGATCTTCCCGATGGATGTGGTGGATACCACTGGTGCGGGAGATGCCTTTAACGCGGGATTGGCGGTTGCGCTGGCAGAAGGCCATGCACTGCCGCAGGCGGTCGCGTTTGCCAGTGCGACGGCGGCACTATGCGTGACTCGCCCCGGCACCGCCAACAGTATGCCGCAGCGTGCCGAGGTGGATGCGCTGCTGGCCGGGCGCTAAATTTTCGCGTAAAGATGAACTTCAATCAGGAATTGCAGTGAGGAAGTCACCGACGACCTGTTGGAACTGCTCCCACTGTTCGTTATGGATGCTGTGACCGCAGTCCTTGATAACCAGCAAACGCCCCTGTGCCGTTTCATTGACAAACTGCTGACCGTAGGCTGCCGGGTTGAGCCGGTCCGCATCCCCAAGCAGCAGCAGTAACGGGCAGGTGATATGATGCGCCAGACTCAGGCTGACATCGCCACCTGCGGAAACCATGTGCTGCACCGAATCTACCCACTGGCGCATGATCGGATTGATGTCGGTAATACCGTGCAGCGCCCGGTCTGCTTCTGGAATCCAGTCGCCAGGATAAGCCCGCTCGGCGGCGTCATACATATCCGGGCCGAAATAACCGACCGCGCCCCAGGTTACTACTGATCGAAAACGCTGCGGTTGCAGCCCCGCCGCGACCAGTGCCACCTCGCCGCCATCGGAATAACCCAGGAGATGCGCCTGTTCGATGTTCAGCGCATCCATCAGTGCCAGCACATCCCGCGCGTCACGGTGATAAAAATCCGGCGGGAAGTCGCGCGGCTTGGGTGTCGATTGACCATAACCGCGCAGCGATGGCGCGATCACGCGATAATCCGCGCTCAGCCAATCCAGCAGTGCCGGGTAATGGGCCGCTGGCACATCCATCAACCCATGAATCAACAGCAGGGGGGGGCCGCTGCCGCGTTCCTCATAATATAGTCGTGCGCCGGTCGCAATATGGGCAAAGGGCATGTGGGATACTCCGGCTATTTTGCGCCAGCTGAGGCGGTAGTTTCGGCAGGGGAATCGGCTTTTTCGCTGCTGCGCACCAATTCGCTGAGCGAGACGCCCATCACCACCAGCCCAATTGTTCCCCAGATGGCATAGCCGAGGATATTGATGCCATGGAAGAGGAAACCCAGCGACAGCGATTGCGCGGCGCTCAGGCCGACTGCATCACCGGAGAGGCGGACCGCGCCTTCAAACGGGCCAATCGACGCGACGCTGACCGGGATGGCGATGGCGAAAGAGGCCAGTGTCACGGAAAGCACACTCATCAGGAAAATATCGGTGTCGATGTTCAAGGCCCGCGCCAGAGCATAGAAGGTGCCGAGCGAAAGCGTCCATGAGATGATCGTCCAGCCAATCGCGTGAGCGGCGCTGCGCCAATGTGCCAGCGGCTTGATGCCTTCCAGCACATTCTCGACAAGATTGTGCAGGGGCAGGCGCTTGAGGAAAGGCAGAAATCGTTCGAAAAAAGCCAGCAGATTACGTGCCAGTTGCGGTCTGCGGGCGAAAACCACCAGCATCACCAGGGCGATCACCCCGGCAATCCCGAACAAAGCCGCCGCATTCGACATCTCTGGCGGCACATCGGGGAGTTGGGTGAGGGCCAACGCCAGCCAGATCACCACCAGCAGCACATCCAGCAGTCGCTCCACCAGGATACTGGTCGCAGCAGTGATGAACGACACACCAGAACGCATCGCTAGCACACTGCGTGCGACTTCACCAGCGCGTAAGGGGAGTTGGTTGAGCAGCATGGCAATGTTGAGCATGTGAAAGGCTTGCATCGTCGCGACGCGATTACCTAACAGCCCGCGCCAGCGGATCGCTCGAGTCCACAGTCCCGCGGTCACAAAACCCAGGCTGACCAGTATCCAGCCGAGATCCGCCTGCTGTAGGCTGGCGAGAATGTCCTGCTGTGGGACATCGCGCAGGGCCAGCCACAAAAAGATGCCGCTCACCACAATACTTGCAAGGATGAACAGGGTACGTCGCATGATGCATTCCCCTCAGTGCTTTAGAACTTGGTTCAGAATAGCGGCCCCGGCTTACACGAAACTAAAGTGCTTCGTCACCTAACAACCATTGCAGCGCCTTGTCTTCGCGTCCGAAGACAAGGCGCTGGCGATAGCGATTGGTGGTGCTGCGGATCGCCAGCGAGATCATGCGTACTGCCAGCGGACTGCTGACCAGTATCGCCAGCCGACCATCCAGCTCCGGGCGTAACATGGAGATTTCGCGCGCCTGACGCAGGGCATAGGCGCTGATGATGTTGCCGCGCAGGGTAATATCCAGGAGCAGCCGCCAGGGACGTTCCTCCGGCCAATTGAGAAGCTCGCTGGTCAGGTCTTCCGACCAGGCATCGATTGTGGCTGGCTCAGTATCGAAAAAACGGTAGCAAAGCACCTGCTCATCTGCCAGCCACTCTTTATGATAAGCCATTCAGCTCGCTTCTCCAGCTTCAAATTTGTAACCCACTCCCCACACTGTCTGAATGAAAATCGGCTTGGCCGGGTCCGGCTCAATCTTTTCACGCAGCCGGCGCACATGGACCGTGACTGTGCTGGGGTCGCCGTAAAATTCATATCCCCATATCTGGTCCAGAAGCTGGTCCCGTGTGAAGACCTGGCGTGGATTATTGGCGAGAAACCACAGCATATCAAATTCTTTTGCAGTCAGGGAAATAGGGCCACCATCAACCAAGACTTCGCGTGTGCGCGGGTCAATCCACAGGCGCTCGAATTGCAGCGGTTGCTCTGGTGCAGAAGCTGTGGTGCTGCCACCCATACGTCGCAGCACCGCACGCACCCGCGCCACCAGTTCCTGCGGGCTGAAGGGCTTGGTGACATAATCATCTGCGCCCAGTTCCAATCCTTCAATGCGGTCATGTTCACCGGTGCGGGCGGTGAGCATAATGATGGGGATTCCCTTCTCGGTTGCCAGCGCTTGATCTTTGCCACGCAGCCGCCGGGTAATGGTCAGGCCATCAATGCCCGGCAGCATGATGTCCAGCACCAGCAAATCCGGTGAGCGTTCGCTCAGAATAGTGAGTGCGGATTGCCCGTCCGCGGCTTCTTCCACCTGATAACCATCACGTTCCAGATAGCGGCGCACCACTTCGCGGATCGTAGGCTCATCGTCGACGACCAGAATGGTCTGTGATTGTTTCATCATATACTCGTATTCGTTTGTGCTGCTTCATCAGCGCTTCAGGTTTGTGTAACCAATCCGTAAGCTTTGTTCGCTTAATTAAAGGCATTGATTGGTATTGTAGACGATACAGTGGCAGCTTGTCACTCATTAAGGAGGCACGATGTTAAGATTTGCTCGGGTTCTGGCGCTGGCACTGCTGGCGGCGGCTTGTTCCTCGCAGGCGGCAACGCCCACCACTGCACCCACTGCCAACCCCACTGCGGAGCCGCCCACTGTTGAACCAACCGTGGAGCAGGTCGCACCAACCACCGAATCACCAATGATGGAAGCGACACCCTCAGCCGAAGCAATGGCCGCCGAAGCTGACAATATGGATCTGCCTGCAGTCCAGACGGTAGTGCTGACCAATGCCAGCACAGGCGAGACTTTTACCCTATCCGATTTTGCCGGAAAAACCGTGCTGGTCGAGCCAATGGCAACCTGGTGTCCCAACTGTCGCACGCAGCTTGGCAACGTGATGCAGGCAAAGCAGCAGCTGAGCGACGACTTTGTATTTGTGGCGCTCAGTGTGGGTGAAAACATCAGCGACAGCGATCTGGCAGCTTATGCTGACCGGCAAGGCTTTGCTCTGGTTTTCGCCATCGCCACGCAGGAAATGCTTCAGGAATTGACTGATCAATTCGGACGTGCCGCGCTGACGCCGCCCTCGACCCCGCATTTTATCATTCGCCCGGATGGCAGCATGTCGCAGTTGTTCACTGGCTACGAACCGCCAGATCAACTGGTGACTTCGCTAACCGAAGCCAGCGGAGCTTAAGCTGATGCAGGAACTGATCACTGCGTTCACGCTTGGAAATGCTGCGATCCTGACCAACGTGTGTATGCTGCCTCTTTATCCCGGCCTGATTGCGTTTCTGGCCGGGACCGCCGGGAATCAGCGTTCACGACTGGCGACAGGCTCTCTGGGGCTGCTGGTGCTGGCCGGGATTCTGTGCATGATGATCGCGATCGGGCTGGTGCTGCATCTGACACAGTTCTTCTTTGGCGATGTGTTTTCCTACTTGCTGCCGGTGGTGTACCTCCTCGTGATCATCCTGGGAGGGATGCTGCTGGCAGGTCGCAGCCCCTTTGCCAAGCTGCAAACCGCGCAGGCACCGATGCTGCGCAATCCGTACCTGACCGCTTTCGTCTATGGGCTGCTTTTTGGCCCCATGACCCTTTCATGCAGCGGGCCGATTATCGTCACTGCTTTCGCTACCGGTGCGGGCGATGCCAGAGCGCTGGCTGATGGGATTGCCTACTTCATTGCGTTTGGCATCGGTTTTGGCTGGCCGCTGGCGGTGCTGCCGCTGCTGGCGCTGCCTTTCCAGCGTCAATTTGTGAGCTGGTTGGCCAGAAATCATCTGCTCATGAACAG
>JAIOHN010000764.1 GCA_019912985.1 Anaerolineae bacterium
GTGGAACGACACTCAAGCAGGCCCTGACCAAGATCGACCTCAGCTCCTTCCCGACGATGGAAAGCGATATTGATCGCTTGAGCACGCGCTTGCAGGCGCTGGTCGAGCCCGAAATCTGCTGGAAGAAGTTTGGGCAGGAAAGCGGCAGCAAGCTGATCAGCGAAGTGACGGACATCTTTTACAGCGCCATCCAGATCGGCGGTGAACCCGAGCGCGTAGGATATTTCTGCTCATTGTTTGCCGCCAAAACCACGCAGCTGCGGGCCAAACGCCGCCTGACCGCCGGCACATTCGCCGGATTAACCACCGTCATGCAGGCCGTGGTCGCTGGCTTGATGGTCTTTATCCTGTCCATCGTCAAGAACTTTGCCGAGATGGTGAAGGTATTGATGGCCGATACCGCACAGTCTATGCAGGGATCGTCCTTGAGCTTCGGCATCGTGAACATGGCTCCGGGCGATGTTCAGTTTTTGTCCACCGTCACGATCGTCATGATCGTATTGCTGGCGCTGGTCGGTGCAACCGCCATCATCCTGTGCGATGGCGGCTACAAGCTCAAAGGCTTCTTCTATCTGTCGCTGACCGTCTTCGTCTCAGGCATTTGTTTTATCGCCGTGCCACCGGTTGTGGCCGGTATTTTCGCGATGTAAGGGGAACTATTCATGTCCTTACTGGAACTGATTCTGGACCAGCAATTGATTGTCATCACCCTGGGCGCAGCGGCGGGGCTGCTGCTAATCGCAGTGTTAGCCATCGTGGGGATGCGTGTACGAGCCCTGGTCATGCGCTTGCGGGCGAAGAAATCCAAGAAAAAAGCGATAGAGAAGGCCAGAAGACAGCGTGCCATTGCGCACAGAGCCGCCGCGAACGAAGAAGTCGTTGAGACAGCAGCGGCCAATAAGCAGGGTGAGGCTGGATCCGCGGAAGCTGACGAAGAGGATGAGGATGAGGACGAGGAAGAAGAGCCTGCGATCCCACCTGGCATGCAGGATATCCTCAGCAACGTGTTTGCGGATGACCAGGCTGCCTCTCGTTATGAAGCACTACTAAAAGGCACAGAACCGATCGACATGGATGAGTTGGCGGCATTCACTCAACAGATCGCTGCCCGGCTCACGGGTGAAGCACAGTAGCAGTACTGCGAACGTGTGAAAGGGAATCAACAATGGTTATTGTAGTTGGCATGGGTGGGTTGACTCTGGGGTGGATGCTCCCGTGGGTCGCCTATGTATTCTCCAGATTTTCAAAGCTTGAGACCAAACCCCGCAAAGGGGATTTGCGGATGCATCTGATCAGTGGGTTGTTCAGTGGAACGTTCCTGGTGTTTCTATGGATGAGCATGACAGAGAACTTCGTGACGCTGGCAATGTGCTATCTGTTTTTGATGATCATTGCCTTGATCGACCTGCGCTATCGCATTGTCCCCAACGTGCTGACCTATCCGGCGACGCTGGCGGTATTGATTTTCCAGGTCGCCCAGGGCAATGTCCTCAGCGCGTTGATCGGCGGCGTTCTGGCCTTTGGATTGTTCTTCCTTGCCGGGCAGTTGAGTCCGTTGGGCTGGGGCGATATCAAGCTGGCAGTGCTCATCGGCCTGGCGCTGGGATTCCCGCATGTGCTGATCGCGCTGCTATTGGGCGCAGGCACGGCAGCAGTGTTCGCAGTAATCTTAATGAAGACACGCGACGAAGGATTTCTACCTTATGCGCCATTCCTATGCCTGGGCGCAATGGTGGCTCTGTTGGTTGGCGTCAATCTGCCCTGGGGTTGAGGTTCGTTTATGAGTGAAATGCCTGAAATGGAAGTCACCAAACCAACACCCTCGCAGGGCCTGTCACGGCTGATTCTATGGCTGCTGGTGCTCAGTATGGGCATCCTGTTTGTGCCGGTGTTCCTGGCTGGCACCACGATCCAGGAAGAAAATGCCAAGCTGCAAGCGGAGATTGACCAACTGGACGAGTCGCTGAATGTGACCCCAACGCCAGACCCGGCAGAAGCTCGGCTGAGCGATGAATTGGAAGCTGCCCGGTCGCAGTACAATGCGCTTGGCCCGGCACAGGCGGCGTTTACCAGCCAGCATGTGGATTGGCCGACATTGATGAACAATATCCGGCAGTTTGATGCCACCCGCATGACTCTGACAGGGATGCAGCAGAATGATGCTCGACTGACCATTAAAGGCAGCGCAGTGGATGAGCCAGCAGTAATGGCTTATGTTGAACAATTGGGCAACAATCCGGGCTTTGCTGATGTCGCGGTGTTGGACATCAGCCGGGAAATCCCAGTCACACCAGCACCCAGCCGTGGACAGCCCAATGAAGCGCCGGCCGTGACTCAAGAACCGGCACAGACCTGGTTGGTCAACTTTGTCATCCAGGTGATGATCGACAGGGAGGCAGCCTCATGAGTATTACACAACGTTTGTTCCGGCTGCTGCCGATATTGTTGACCCTGATGATTATCCTTGGGATTGCGATGGTGGTGATCGTCGTGATTATTCCCAAATGGCAGATTCACGAAGAGCTAAGTGCGGAGGTGGAAACGCGACAGGAAGTCCTGGCCGCGCAGAATGCCGCAGCGGGCGAAAATGAAAACATTGTCCTGATGCAACATCAGATTGATGAGATCCAGGGCAGCATCGACGAAGCCGCAACGGGCTTCCTGACCGATGCCGAAGTAGATTCGACATTGACCCGGCTGTACGGTTATGCCAACGTCAATCAGGTGGAAATTACACGCTTGCAGGCGCAGCAGCAGACCGAAGCCGAGACAGATGTAACCACCTATACCACGCTGGCGTTTCGGCTGCAAATTACCGGTGACGCCTCAAATTTGACCGCTTTCCTGGGGCAAATCGCAGAGGCATCAACGCCAGCGGTGGTGATTGGCAACGTCAATCTCGATGGCACCGAGGGACAAAGCAGCACCCTGACCATAGATCTCCAGCTATACACCTCACCTTATGCCAGCGGTGGTGCCCTGGGCGACCTGCCGGAAATCCTGATGCCCACCCTGGAGCCGATGGATGATGCCAACACTATTCCCGTGCTTGACGAAACCATCACTGACCCGGCGCTGCTGGCTGTGGCAGTCACCGAATGTCCTGGTGCGCCGCCAACGCTGTTTAAGATAGGCGATACCGTGATCGTAGATTTCGAAGATGGCAGCAGCCTGAACGTGCTGGAACGCGCGCGTGTCGATCAGGCTTCCATCCCGCTGCTGAATCGCGTTTATGACAACACCCAATTGCAGATTATGGGTGGGCCGGTCTGCGGCGAATGGAAAGGCAATAAGCTGCTGTACTGGTATGTCGACAATAATGGCATCAAAGGCTGGGTCGGCGAGGCCACAGCGCAAAACCGCTGGCTTTGCCCCCAGTCCGAGCCAGAGTGCTCGTAAATTTGGTAATTCATGGGCGGACACATCCTACCTTTGATCTGCTGCTTGATGGAACTCCCCCCGCAGCGTGTCCGCCCATTTTACAAATAAACCGTGATGATCGGGAAAGTTCATCACCTTCTCTCTATTAGCAAACTACAGTATGTGATGTTATTAATCCCTTACTAGCTTGTGATTTTATTCCTACAGGCTCTTTTTGTAAAAAAACTGAAAATAGTGTTATAATAGATTTAGAAGGAAAATTTTTAGAAAAACATTACTGATAAGAATTGCGTTTATTATCTTCACCATCTACTTTCCAAGTTTGGTGATACCACTTGAATCTTGCTGCAATCTTAAGCAAGATTCAGACATCTCCCCTCACTAGACACGGCCTTAGACCTCATACACCAGCAAACTGGTTCAACCTTGTTCTAGAAAGAACATAGCTTATGGTCGATAGACGCACCGGTAAAAAGAAAAAATCCCAAAAGTCTGATGTCAAAGAGCCGATTACGCTTAACCAGCCACCTTTGGTAATCGTACCCAAAAAGTCCAACACACCACCCAAGAAATAAAGCTGGCGAAGCGTTGCAGACGAGACCATTATGTTTGTCTGCGCGCTTCCCTTCCCGTTTGATGACGCCCGCTGACTCCCCGCTCTAACCTGAAGCAGGATTCAGATCCTCTCGCTTATCAAACCAGGCCCCAGTTAGACAGGTTTACCTTTTCGAAAGATAGAAACTGTGCTGTCGCGGTGCAACCGCGCCACTTGACGCTGTGACAACGTGAAGCACAGGGGCGAAAAGGCAAACACGATCATATTCACTCACACATCGGCAGAAATCCTATTAAGAGGTACATCCTCGCATATGAAAATCAAAAAGTTTAACTGGAAGGTTTTGGTCGCATTACTCATTTTGGCCGGTGCCGTCATATGGAGCGTGGATTCAATTCGCGCACGTGGGTACGGTGGATCTGATCTCAATGTCGGCGTTGGAAACGGTCTGGTCACGGTCACAAATCCATCAGACGAAGCGATTCCTGTCCAATTAGTTGGCGAACGTGCCGGTACATTCACCGTCTCAAGCAGTATTGAGGGGGTCTCGGGCCGGTCGGTCACACAAGGTAACGGGCGCAATGCCACCCAGTTGCTGGAGTTTGCGCTGCCCCCCGGTGCCAGCCAGTTTACGGTGGTACGCGGCGCAGACATCCATTTCGTTACCATTGCTGATACACCCCTGGAAGTCGCGGTACAGCCTCTCAATGCGGAGGATACCAGAAACACGCTCCTTATCGCTGGCATCGTCATCCTGGGATCGCTGTTCTACCTTTCCAGCCTCAACGGCCATCGCTGGATCAGCCCGTCGCGGCGTAAAAAGGCACTGGATCAGGCCGCCATGAAGGAAAATGAGCAGCAGAATTTCAAGCGTATGTTTGGAAATGTCACGTCTGAAAAGCCGTAGCGGGAGCGGGATGTGAAAGACCGCTTTTACTCAAACCGCTTCAAATTCCCGTCGAGAGAGTCAAGGAAACGCAAATGACACAAACAATTCGCCCTATTCAAATTGATGAAATACTAAAAACCATTGCCTCCGAATACTCGTCTGATATGGTCACTTCCCTGGAAGCGTACCTCTCGGATCTGGAGGCGAGGCCGCAGGTAACGGCGACACGCAATAAAGTTACACAAGAACGCGTGTGGTCACATTCACGTGTGATAAAACGCGAGCAGCATCGTCGCGAACGAGCACTGCAGAAGCTCAAAGATTTTCAATAAGGAATTTTGGGTCACAGCTTCATAGTATCTGATGATGCCTGTGAATCCGTCAGCTGTAACACTTTTCGCTAACTGGATTAGTCGTATAAAAATGGAGTAAACATAGATGAAATTCAATTGGAAAGTTTTAGTCGCATTAGTCGTGCTGATTGGTGCGCTATTTTGGGGAATTGATTCCGTTCGAACCCGCGCCTACAGCGGGAGTGATCTCAACTTTGGGGTGGGTAGTGGTCCGATCACCATTACAAATCCGGCAGATGAGTCGGTTCCGGCACAGTTAGTCGGTACAGGGACGCGCTCGTTCTCCGTCTCGAGCGACACTGAAGTGGTATCAGGCTCTTCAACCAGGGCAGGCACTGGACGTACTTCCACGCAGTTGTTCGAATTTGAACTGCCCGCAGGTGTCACCGAACTCATGATTGTCGGACGCGGCTCTTCGGTGAGCTTCGTTGCAGATGCAGATTCCAGGCTTGATGCCTCCGTGCAGCCTTTGACTCCAGATGACGCCCGGACCACCCTGATTATCACAGCAGTCGTCGCGCTGGCAGCACTCTACTACATTTCCAAAACGACCGGACATCGTTGGATCAGCCAACTTCGTCGCAAGGAAGAAGTGCCACAGGATACACAGCCCACTGCTGTACCGCCCACCAGCAAGTCTAATGTGGGAAGAGATGGCCGACTGTACTCCGATTCCTAGGTCGTAATAAGGGTTTTTACCCTTATCGGTACCGAAGATCGAGGCTATTTTCTGGGGTGAGCCGTTTACGGTTCGCCCATTCATCCATCCCAATCCGCTGCAAATTGAGCAACTTCAGGAATTTGCTCATGAGTATCACACCCCGGAAATGGCCGAAACGGAGGCTACCTGATACGGCCAGCCATGATGCTGCAGGTATTGCGGTCGCGCATGATCCATGCTATTTTCCATCGTATTGCGCATTCACGGTTGAATTTCAAAGGACCGCCAGCGTTTATCCACAGGCCAGGAACATAAATGCCCGCTTCTTTAAAGCGTCCACTCCAACCCAACGAAATTCTGGTATTTCTGCATATTCCTAAAACCGCTGGAACCTCCCTGTCCGATATCCTTCATCACCAGTTTCCGCCGCAGACCATCCTTCAGGTTACCGGGATTCAATTCCCCGGTTTTCAAGATTACCAGCGTAACGCTGCACACACGGTGATGACCTTTACAGATTATGTCGCCGCTGCTGAGGACCCGGACCTGCACTTAGGGCAGTTTCGTTTAATTCGAGGGCATATCCCTTACCAGCCGCCGCAGTTTCAAACCCGCCAGTTCGTTTACATGACGATGCTGCGCCATCCGGCCAGGCGATTGTTCTCCTGGTACCAACACATCCGACAGCATAAAGACAACCCCTGGCATGACCAGGCCAATACGTTGTCTTTTGGGCAGTTCATTTGCCAGGATGACATCCGAGCACCTATGCAAGACAACATGGTGAGCTACTTGTTGAATCGCGTACCGGAAACACAGGGTGACCTGGAAGAAGCCTGCACACGCCTGGAGCAAATGGCATTTGTGGGCATCACGGAGCAGTTCGAAGCTTCAATGAACCTGCTGCATTATACATTTGACTGGACGTATGATTCTCGTGCGCGGCGGCTCAACACTGGCAAAGTGAAATTGAACGACACCGATCTATCCACTGAAGTGCGTGAGAGGCTGCATCAACTGACCGCCTATGATCAGCAGCTTTACGATTATGGGGTCGAGCTTTTTAACCAACGCTGCCAGCAAATATCCTGTGGCGAGCTTGCCCAATCTCCGCAACGGACGCCCAGCATCCCTGTTCCTCAGATGGATTTGCCGCGCCGCGTCTATCATCAGCTGGTACCGCTATCGGTTCGCCTGAAAATGCGCAATGTTCGTGAGGCAATTCTTGGCCGTTAACGCAGCAGACCAGCAAAATTCTTCCTCTCATAATTAGTGCGAACACGGATGGACAATACGACATACATCCCCGCTGACGGCAAAGGCACCTACATCCTTATCCTGCACCTACCCGCCAAGACCACCCTTCAGATCGGACGCCTGGGGCGGTTTGAATTCGCGGCAGGCTGGTATGCATATGTCGGCAGTGCCTTCAATTCAGGTGGATTGCGAGGCCGCCTGCGCCACCACCTGTCACCCATGAAGCGCCCTCACTGGCACATTGATTATCTGCGGCAGGCAGCAGTCTGCCAGCAGGTATGGACGGTGGCAAGCGATACCGCTTACGAACACACCTGGGCTGCCCTGCTCAGCCAGGTCGCAAAGGTGGCCGTGCCTCGCTTTGGCGCGTCGGACTGCCGCTGCGTGACGCATCTCTTTTACTTTGAAACGCCGCCTGCGGTAGCGGATTTTCGCGCGCTGGCGGGGCAAAAGGCGATAGATTGCTGGCTGGTAAAGCAGGAAAAACAGGGACTGTGAAATTATAATTTATATCTTTGGTCTTATTTGTTCGTTTGTAAAAGCACTCCACCCTTTCTATTATTAAGGTAGCCACTGGGGAAGGCTTCGGTTTACAACTCAAGAATGCTTTTTAGTTAGTAGCTTTAGGAGAGAAAGAAATGCAGAAAAAGATTCATTTACTCCTCGCGTTTGTGCTCATCTTCAGCCTGTCCGGGGCGGCCATCGCTCAGGATCCGGTCAGTCTGACCATGTGGACATGGAAGATCTTCCATGTGCCGGGTCTGGAAGCAGTCGCCGCCAATTTTGAGGCGGAAACCGGTATTCATGTCGATATTCAGGCTTATAATCCGGATGACGTGTACCGCACCAAGATCACGACTTCAGCCCAATCAGGCGAACTGCCCGACATCCTCTCTTACTGGTCTGGGGGACAGTGGGAGCTGGCGGCGACAGATAATCTGGTCGAGCTGACGGATGTGGTCGACGCGGACTGGGCCGGCGAGTTCCTGCCCGGCACATACGAAAAGCAGTCTGTCGTTACGCAGGACATCTATGACAACTGCCAGGCGGACGTGGAATGCACCTACTCCAATCTGGAAATGGGCCAGTCCTTCAGTGTTCCCTATCTGGCCGGTCAGGCATTCTTCGTCTATGGCAACAAAGCCCTGATGGAAGAAGCGGGCCTGGACCCGACCGTCGCCCCTGCCACCGCTGAAGAGTGGCTGGATATGATGAACACCATCAAGGAACAGACAGGCGTCGCCGGGCTGGTCACTGGTGTGCAGAATCCGGACGTGCTCCAGTTCTGGCTGTTCAACCCGCTGCTGATCACCAGCTGTGGCCCCGAACAATACGATGCCATCTACGGCGCTGAAGCCAGCTTTACCGATCCCTGCGCGATTCGCGTCCTCAATTGGATCAACGAACTCAGCGTTAACGACCTGTGGATGCCCGGTATCCTCAGCACCAATATCGACCCGGCGGACGTGGCCTTCTCGCAGGAGCGCGCGGCCTTCGACCTGGGCGGTACCTACACCCTCGGCTTCCTGATCGAACAGGGTATGGACCCGGACAACATCATTTCGTTCCCGGTGCCACCGCTGGCCGATGCTGAACTCTCCACACTGGAAATCGCCCCGGCACCGCTGATTGATGCCATGGTGACCACCGACAGTGAGCATCCAGATGAAGCGCTGCAATTCCTGCGCTACCTGACCTCACCGGCACAGATGGAAGTTTTCGCCAAGACTGTGGGCGACCTGCCAGCAGTGGCTGTCTCCTCTGACCCCGAACTGGTCGGGTCGGTGATGCCGGGCCTGCTGAACGCCATTAGCGAATACTCACCCTTCCAGGATGCAACCACACCGCAGCTCAGTGAGCCCAGCGATGTGCTCAAACTGGGTTTGCAGCAGTTCATCACGGGCGAAATAACGCCTGAAGAACTGGCGCAGAACATCGACGCCGCTAACGAAGCCGCCTGGGCGGAACGTACCGGCGGGTGATCCACCTGATAGTCTTGAAGTAGGCGATTTGTAAATCTCCGTAAGGGGATGCAGCCATGCATCCCCTTATGCCATTCTAGCTATCAGGAGTATGCGTTATGCCTTCAATGACGGATGTCTATTCAACTGCGTCGACGAAGCCGCGCCGCAGCCTGAGACAAATCATCAATGACAATATTGGCTTCCTCTTCATCCTCCCGGCACTGATCCTGTTCCTCGTTTTCGGGTTGTATACCGTGGTCTTTGCCATCGCGCTCAGCTTCTTCCGCTGGAACGGCTTTGGCAGTTTTTCGATCCTGCCACCGGCCTGTGAGCTGCCGGAATGCGCCTTTGTGGGCTTGAAGAATTTCCAGGATTTCCTGTACGCCAACCCCACCGAATCCCAGTTTTTCTGGCAGGCATTTCAGAACAACATCATCATCGCCATTGCGGTGACGGTCGGCACGATTCTGATCGCGCTGCCGCTGGCACTGGCGCTGAACCGTGCTTTGCGTGGGCAGACGATCTACCGCACGCTGATGCTGCTGCCGATGGTCACCACCGGTATCGCCGTGTTTTACGTGTGGTCGTTCATCTATGAGCCGGATGGTTCACTCAACGCCATTTTGCAAACAGTCGGGCTGGAAGCGTTGCGCGCCAGACAGGGTTGGTTAGGCCAACCGGATACGGCGCTTGCCGCGTTAATCGTGGTCATGATCTGGGGCGCGGTGCCTTTCGCCATGATTCTGTACTTGGCAGGGTTGCAAACCATCGAAAAAGACCTGTTTGACGCGGCGGCAATCGACGGTGCCAATGCCTGGCAGGTCGTGTGGCGTATTGTGTGGCCGCTGCTGCGCCCGATCACGGTGATTATCGTCATCACCAGCTTTAACAGCTCCATTCAGGGCTATGAGCAGGTCTATCTGATGACCAATGGCGGCCCGGCAGGTCATACGGAAGTGGTTGGTTTACAAATCTTCAACTACGGTTTTGGCGACCAGCGGCAGTTAGGGATGGCAAGCGCTATGTCCTGGACCCTGTTTGTCCTGGCATTCATCGTTGCAATGGCAAACCTGCGGTTCTTCCGCTCGCAGACCTGAGGTTCAATATGATGAGTTTTGCAAAGCGATTTTTGCCAAGTAAGGTATTTTACTACGTCATTCTGACCATCTATGCTGCGATCAGCATCTATCCATTTTTGTGGATGGTGTCTTCATCGCTGAAGTCGAATCGTGAGGTCTACGGCAACAAGTCACTGATTCCCAACGAATTTCACTTTGAAGTCTTGATCGACACCTGGAACCAGCTTGAATTTTTCAAGTACTCAGTCAACAGTGTGGTCATCTCAGTGACCACCGTGTTGGGGATTATTTTGGTGTATTCGATGGCCGGATATGGTTTTGCCAAGACGGAATTCAAAGGACGGGATATTTTCTTCCTCGGTTTCCTGGGCGTGCTGCTGGTGCCGGGAGTCTCCGTGCTCATCCCTCTGGTCCAATTAGTGCGGTCACTCGGATTAGGCGGGGCGAATGCCAGCCAGGCGGCGACTTACGCGGGTTTAATCTTGCCGATGATCAACGGTGCGGGACCGTTTGCGATCTTTTTCTTCCGCAATTTCTTCCGTTCGCTGCCCAATGAGCTGCATGACGCAGCGCGTGTCGATGGGTGCAGCGAGTGGGGGATTTACTACCGCATCTATCTGCCGCTCTCTGCACCCGTGATTGCAACGGTGGGCATTCTCAACTTTATTGCCAGTTGGAATGGCTACATTCTGCCGTCGATCCTCATCAACAATGAGGACTGGTTTACATTACCGCTCAAACTGCGCGACCTGGACTTGCAGGCGGTGATTCAGTGGAACGTCCGTATGGCGGGTTCCCTGATTACGGTAGTACCGATTATTATCCTGTTCCTGCTGCTCCAGCGCTATTATATTCGCGGTCTGACTGCCGGTGCCACCAAAGGCTAGGCCAGAACCGCCTCTTGTTTCAACAGCCAGACCCGGGCGACTGTTTTGCAGAGAATGGTGAGGTTTCTGGAGCGGTTGTGTTCTCCGGCAGTTTCGGCAAGACACAGCAGAATTTCCCCATTTTGGGGGTCTGTTTCCAGCAACTGCCAACCAGCATAACGCGCTGCCAGTTGAGCCGCATTCATTTCTGTGGCGGTTACCCGGGGAATCATTGGTAAACGTTCCGATAACGACTTCATCTTCATCCCTCCTACCTATGTAATGCAATGCATGACTGCGGTTTCATCAGGGACTAACAAGCCACGAACGGAGTGCGGGGTTATGGATACTGGATGATGCTTTGGGGAATGAGGATACCCACAACCTGGGGTTGGATACTTTAACCAGATTATAGCATAAAATGTAATGTGAAATGCAAGCTAGCGGCGCGACATATAGCAATTTCTAAGTTTTGAGTCGGGAAGCAGCCATGCCTTGCTGCATTGATCAAGTGTGCAAGAGAAATTGATTTCCGTCGGGATCGACAAACCGTGCTTCTTGATCACCATCACCATCGCCGTATGCGTGACGGATAAGCTCCATCGTGAAGTGTACACCGCGCTGTTTCAACTCCTGATAGGTGGCTTCAATATTATCGGCTGTGAAAACCATACCACTGCTAGCGCCAATGCGGGGGTCATCTGGATCGGCTGGCGCATATAAAGCAATTTGAGTAGCGTACTCGGCTTTGCGAGATGAGGCAGGCATCAGCCAAACGAGGTGGTTTTCGTCATCTTTGTATTCCGCGACCTGCTCGAAACCCAGCTTTTGTGAGTAGAATTCAACTGCCCGCTTGAGATCACGCACATAGATGGTAATCATCTGAAGATGGCTTATCATTGTCCCCTCATAGGAAGTGGTAGGAACAGATGTTCACATCATACATTCGAACTACGAGAAGAACAATTTGGCAGCGTTGCTCATTGCCTCGCCCTATGAGTTTTAGGAGCAATCTCATAAGTGACTGAGTTCAGGGCTTGGTATTATTGGCTAAAGTGCGAACTACTGGCGTGAGTAAATCTGGACAGACTCCAATCAGGCCAGCGTGTTGGGGCGAAAAAACAGCGGAGAGAAAGCAGCAGATATGGCGGAGATTTTGAGCGCGCAGACCCTGCGCCAGATGACAACCTGTACGCGCCGGGTGTGGCTCGACCGTTATGGCGACGCAGCAGTACAGGTCCCGGTGGATAACTTTTTTGCGCAGCAGGGCATTCGCCACGAGCAGTTGGTGCGCGAAGAAGTCATTGGTGAGACGGTGCAGATTGCGGCAGCCTCGTGGGAAGAAATGGTGCAGATCACGCACACGCACCTGCAAGCGGGTACTGCCGGGTTGTTCGGCGCGGCGCTGGAACGCAGGCTCGATCTCGATGTGGCGGTGATCGTGCACGGTCGGATCGACGGCTTGCTGCGTGTCTCGGAACCTTCCGACCTGGGCGGCTGGTCTTATCGCCCGATCGAGATCAAACAGCGGACCAGGCTCAACCCTGCCGACCTGCTCCAGCTTGACCTTTATCTGTGGCTGCTGGAAGCCGTGCAGGGCGTGACACCAGAAGGCGAATTCTGGCTGGGGCGCGATGACAGTGGCATGCCGCTGTACCGCCTGCCCCACAGCTATGATCACGACCGGCTGCAAGCGGCTTTCCAGGAAGTCGCCGTGGTTTATCAGACCGTGGAAGCCCCCGCCATCTACCTCGGCAAGCACTGCGATCTTTGCCCATGGAGCATGTCATGCCGCGAAAAGGCCCGCGCCGAAAACAGCGTGACGCTGCTCTCTGGCCTGCGGCGAGATACCTGGCTCGGGCTGCGCCAGATGGGCGTGGAAACGATTGATGAGGCGGCGGCCCTGGATGTCGAAACACTGGCGAAGCTGCCGGGTGTGGGCGCGAAAAGCGCCGTGCGGCTGCTGGCCGGGGCGCGCTCGATGGCCGAGGGTCAACCGCAGTGGCGTGCGCCGCTTGCAGCAATAGCCCGCCAGCCAGGAATCATGCTCGACCTGGAAACGGCTGCCGACAGCACCCCCTGGTGCTTCGGCTGGCTGACGCCCGATGGCGAGACGCAGGTGGCGGTGGTCGATGCTTACTGCGACACAGGCGATTTCGCCCTGCCCGATGGCACAACCGCGACCATCGTTGAGGACAGTGACAGCGGCTGGATGCTGCTGGCGGAGGCCGCGCAGCGCTGGCCGGGGCCGATCTATCATTGGAGCAATTTCGAGCAGCAGATTTTGCGGAAGACCGCCCCGCCGGATGTGGTGGAGCTACTCGAGGATCGCCTGCATGATCTGCTGGCGACCTGCAAACAGGCGGTCATGCTGCCGACCGGGGGCTACAGCATCAAAAAAGTGGGACCGTACCTCGGCTATCACTGGCCGGCGCATTCCAGCGCCATGCAAGCCTGGGGTGATTATCAGCGCTGGCTGCTGGACAGTGACCGGGACGCGTTGGCGCGCGCCTGTGCCTACCAGCGCGCGGATGTCGAATCCCTTCAGGTGGTGTGGCAGTGGCTGGTCGATCACACGCCGTGACTGGCATGCTCAGTGACCAGCACTGCCTGAATCATCAGGGTGTTTTGTGGGCTGGCGTGCGCGAAGGCTGCGATGAGCCTGGAATGAGCTGCCACAGCAGATAAGCCTGCAAACGCAAATGCGATTTAATCACCTGCGCCGCCTTCATGCTGGAACGTCCACCCGTGCGCCCGTGCAGCGTGGTTGGATACTCGGCCACACGAAAACCCGCGCGGATAGCATTCACCAGCAGTTCTGTCCCTTCCGGGAAACCCTGCGTGCCAAAATAGACATTTTCGATCACCGGGCGGCGGTAAGCGCGGAAGAGTGAGGTCCAGGTGTGCAGGCCGCTCTTCACCAGCAGACGGTATGGCAGCGACGCGCCAATGCTGAACAGGCGGCGATGGAAAGCCACGCCCTCGGTCGTCCCTTTGGCGCGGTACGGTGATGCGGTCACGATGTCCGCGTGATTGATAATGATGTGCGAAAGCAGCTGCGGGATCGTGTTGAAATCATAAGTGCCATCAAAATCTGTGGTAATAACGATCTCGCCAGTGCTGTGTTTAAAACCGGTGCGGAGGGCTGCGCCGATGCCCTGATTCTGCTCGTGGCTGATAATGTGTACGTCAGGGTCATTCCGGAAAGCCGTTTCCAGTCGGGATAGGGTATCGTCCCGGCTGCCGTCATTGACTAAAATCATCTCAACGTCATAATGCTGTTGGCGCAGATAAGAGAGGGTCTGTTCCAGCGCCATGGCGGTGTTGTCGACGTTGTCAGCTTCGTTGAAGACTGGAATCACAATTGAGAGTTTCATCTTGTTGCCTCCCCATTCACACATTAATAAGGTAAACCCCGCGCCTTGCCCTTACCTAAATACTGTTTGTTATCTTGACCGGAAACAAGGGACTTATCATCGATAAGAACACTGCGCCATAACGATTCAGGCATCCACCTCTGCTCGAAATTTCAAAGTTCAGTGGAGGATAATCGCAGCCCAGGCATCAAATTTTCTAGAAAATAAGCAATCTTTTGGGCTTATGAGGTTTGCTGCAAACGAGGTAAGAGCGCCCTTATCAATAGTCTACAGCATTTTTAGGGTTTGAGTCGAGATTTATATAAAAAGTGTTATGTGTTAGGGTCGCCAGACGAGTTTTCGTCCAGGCTCATGCGCATACCAAGTAAGCAAACTTGAGGGGATTCGTGCGGCAAGCGACCCTACCCCGCGGACAGATCATCGTGGAGGAATAAGCCGCTTGCCAGTGAAGAGACGGGGTTATTCGTCGAAAGGCTCATCGTCCGCATCATGATTTTTGCGTTTGGGTTTCTCCGGTGGTACGGATGAGCGCTGCTGACTGATCGCCAGAAAGGTGCCGATGAAGGTGGCCGCGACGGCAATGAAGATGACGAACAACTGGATCGGAAAGCCTCGTTCGGAATTACTCGTCTGGGTCGCGGTTCCGTTGTTCATAGCGAGACCGGCGACCAGGAGCAAGCAAGCAATGCCCAGGATGAACACCAGGCCCAGCACCCACATACGACGCTGCGTAAACATGGTTGTTCCTTAATCAATAAACATCACCATATCTTATGAACCTATACGAGGAATACCCTTTTAGGGTTGCATCCATCGCCAACGCGTGCAGCCAAGTTTAGTCGTGAAGTAATTCTATGGCTTCGCTGCATGAAGCATCCACCTCGCCTGCAATCCAGCGCTGCATCACCTCGTCGGGAAGATAATAAGTGTAGGTTAATCGATCCCGGGCTTCCTCTTGATAGGTAGTAGGGGTGAGATAGTAAACGTGCTCAACCTGAAATGCATCCAGCATATCCCTGATCTCACACGTCTGATTATCCGCCAGCAGTTCAAGAATTAAACCTTGTTTGCGATAGTACAATGTCATGATATTATCGTAAACACTTCCTCCAACACGAATGACATCAGGTTGCTTCAGCTGTTGCAGTGCATCCGCCAGTGTGACGGATACATTGGGTTTAATCTGCATCGCGCTCATCACGCCATCCCGAAAACTGAGGAAGCTTCCAATGCTGGTTCTTCCTCCAAAGGAGACATTTCGCCAATAAAAATGAATTCCACCTTCATCCAGAAGCGGCTGTAAATTGAGATTTGAGTGGACCACCGGTAAATCGTCATCAGTACGGCCAACCTCAACGAACTCATTCCAGAAAAGGTCCGCATTTGCAGAAAGGATTTGAAACGCTTCCTCGGCGGTAGTTTCACCCGCGCGCATCCCCAACCAGCAGGGCGGCGTGCAGGGATCGCCCACAATGAGCGAGGGCATTTCCGGGGTTGGCTCCGGCGCTTCCTGACTCGAAACCGTCTCTGCCCAGCCCACAAATATGAGCAGTATCAAGAGCATCGCTACCGTTTTTGAGAACAAGACTCGCACGGACCCTCCTTGTTTGTTAATTCCTCAGCGATTGAATGGCTTCGCTGCATGAAGCATCCACCTCACCCGCGATCCAGCGCTGCATCACGTCGTCAGGAAGATAATCAGTGTAGGTTAATCGATCCCGAGCCTCTTCTTGATAAGTAACGGGCGTGAGATAGTAAATATACTCGACTCGAAAGGCATCCATCATATCTCTGATCTCGCACGTCTGATCATCCGCCAGCAGTTCAAGAATCAAATGCGGCTTACGATAGTACAGCAGCACAATATCATCATAAAGGCGTCCTCCAACACGAATGACATCGGGCTGCCCCAGCCGTTGCAGCGCATCCGCCAGTGTGACCGTCACATTGGGTTTAATCTGCATTGCACTCATCACACCATCCCGAAGCCTGAGGAAGCTTCCAAGATTGGTTCTCCCATCAAAGCTGGTTCTTAGCCAGAAAAAATCAATTAATTCTTCCTTCAGAAGCGGCTGTAAATTGAGCACGGCATCCAGGTAATGATCACCGTTGCTGTTTACTTCAATAAGGTCATTCCAGAAACGGTCCGCGTTTTTAGAAAGAATTCGAAATGCTTCCTCAGCGGTAGTTTCACCCGCGCGCATGCCAAACCAGCAGGGCGGTGCGCACGTATCGCCCACAATGAGCGAGGGCATTTCCGGGGTTGGCTCCGGCATTTCCTGACCCGAAACCGTCTCTGCCCAGCCCACACAAATGAGCAGCCCAAGGAGCATCGCCATAGTTTTTGAAAGTAAGACTCGCACGGACCCTCCTTGTTTGTAAGACGGCAGTTGCTGCCTAATGCCTCAGCAATTGAATGGCTTTACTGCAAGAGATGTTCACCTCGCCTGCAATCCAGCGCTGCATCACGTCGTCGGGAAGATAATAGGTGAGCGTCAGCCACTCGCGGGCTTTCTCTTGATAAGTGGTGGGAGTAAGATAGTAAATGTACTCGACACGAAATACATCAAAAAAGTCACTAATTTCACATGTTTCACGATCAGCTAACAATTCCACAATTAAGTGCTGCTCACGGTAGTACAGCAACACAAGGTCATAATACAGATCATAACCTCCTGCACGGATCACATCGGGCGGCCCCAGACGTTGGAGTGCATCCGCCAGTGTGACAGTCACATTGGGTTTAATCTCCATCGCGCTCATCACACCATCCCGAAGCCTGAGGATGCTTCCAAGGCTGATTCTCCCATGGAAGCTAGTGTCTTTCCGATAAAAATGAATTCCATCTTCCTCCAGAAGGGGCTGTAAATTGAGCACGGCATCCAGGTAATGATCACCGTTGCTGTTTACTTCAATAAGATCATTCCAGAAAAGGTCCGCATTTGCAGAAAGGATTTGAAACGCTTCCTCGGCGGTAGTTTCACCCGCGCGCATGCCAAACCAGCAGGGCGGCGTGCAGCTATCGCCCACAATGAGCGAGGGCATTTCCGGGGTTGGCTCCGGCGCTTCCTGACCCGATAGGGGGATCGCGCCGCTGCTCAGGCTCACAACCAGCAGAACAGCGATCATCGTCCGTTTAATCATCATCACCATTTCATGATCTTCCTAAAAAAAAGCCCATCACCCGGTGCGGGGATGAGCATCATATTGACACCTGCATGGAATGTGTGAAGACAGGACCGGGTGGTCCTCAATCTTCAAATTCATAAACCAGCGGCTGGTTATTGGCGGGTGAGACCACCGCATGGTGCTTCCCGTGCGAGAGTTTGAGTTCCTCGCCCGGGTTTAAGATCAGATCTTCCCCATCCATCGACACCCATGCGGTCCCCGAGACAATGCGCAGCACCTGCGATTCCCGCTTTTCCGTGCGCACATAGCCCTTCATGAGTTCAATCGTGGACTGGCTGATCGGTTCCATCGTATGCGTAACACGTTTTTGTTCCGGGGTTGCCATAAAAAATACACCTTTTCTAACTTCTTTTTGCCCAATGAGTGACACCCTATGCTTTAATATATTACACGAGGCGGTCAAAAGGTCAACGCATCCGCTGAGGTGGTGGCAGTGCAAGGAAATGAGATCAACGGACAGGGAGAACGAACGCAATGAAAAACATGAGTATGATGGTGCTATCGATCTTCACCTACATGCTGATCGGCTATCTGGTGGGGCTGATCACCGGATTGACGGTATTTGAACCGAATAGCGATATTTACGCGCTGCTGGGCATTGTCCTGGCTTTGATCGGGCTAGTCCTTGGGCTGCTCCCCTTCTTCTGGCGGCGGGTGAACACCGCCTTCGGGGTGTTGATCGGTTACTACCTGGGCATGCTGATCGCCATTCTCATCTGGGGTAATCCGCAGACGGACAATCTTCTGGAGTTTACCGGGCGTGGTGAGCAGATCATCCTGGCGCTGATCACGGCGGCTGTCGGTGGATTCCTGGCCTCTCGTTGGATGCCCGACAGGAGCGCGCTTCCTGCCCTGGCGCTTTTACTAAGCGGCTTTCTGGGTGGCTTAATCTTCATCATGATTGGGATTGCCCCGGCCAACTCGCTGGTTGGCGTGTCGCCATTCGTCATCGGCAGCGGCCTGGTCGCGGCGTTGATCGTGTGGTTCCTGACGAAGGACCGTCTCGTGATCGCCGAAGCTTAGTAGCTTTCGACAGAACCTGAGAAAACGGATTTTGCCCACAAAGCAAAACACCCGCCAAGGTAATTTTTTTAGCCGAACCCCGCAGCGAGTGTCTTGCTCGACATATATACACCCCATTCGGGAGCGTGTTATGGGTAAGTATACCGGATGGTGTTGATGCGTAAATATTTGCCAGAATTACAGAATCAGGCTATAGTTGGGGAACGTGTTTTGTCAAAAGAAAGCAAAACACCCGCTAAAGGTTTTTGCCGACCCCAATGCGAGTGTATTTGCTTCAACATATTTAATACACCCCATTCGGGGGCGTTTTGCTATGTTCATAGCTTACCGCATATCGTTGAACATTGCAAGTTTATTCGACACGCCTTTTGACCGATTTGGGGTGAGAAATCGGTTAGAATCGGCGTGGAAGAACGTCCCGCAAGACCTCCTGACCACGATTACGTGGCACTCGCCGTCTGGTGCCGCGACCATGCGTCGCACCTGCGCGAGCAAATTAAAGCCATCCTCTATGCAGGACTATCAGATCGTGCTTTGCATGATCTGGTCTTTCACCATCCTGAGGACCCACGCATTCAGGCGCTCAATATTCTGGCGTCCATCCCGGTCGCGCGTCCCGCTCCCCCACCGCCGCCGCGCTATTATGATTATCCCGCGCCGCCGCCCAAAAAAACCGAGAAGGTGCGCCGCCTGGGTGATCTTTTATCCAACTTCAGCGCCGCCTTCACCGTGGTGCCAGCAGTCGCGCCCGAAATTCGCGTGGATACAGAATTGGGTCGGGCCTGTATCCAGTTGAATAAGGCGGCACTCTACCGCCTCTATGTGATCGCGCGGGAACTGACACGGGCGGAAAGCGGCAGCGGCAAAGTCTCGCGCCAGCAGCTCAAAGCGGCCTTGAAAGCCTACCAGATCGCCTATACACGGCGGCATATCAACCGCCTGCTGGCTCAGGGCGAAGGCCTGTTCTGGCGTGCGCGGCAGCACCATCTCTATTTGCTCAATCCGGCGCGGGTGGCGGTCCAGTTGGCTATGCTGGAACCAGCCATTTTTGCGACCAACCGCCCCGGCAGCCGTGATATGCTCCTCTCGCCAGTCGGCGCGCTGGAACAGTGGGAGGCGATGCTCTACGCCGGTTGGCTGGCCCATCGCAGCGATCCCACCATCTCGCGCGCGGCGCTGGAGGGCCTTTTCTGGCGCAATCAGGATACCCTCCGCCGTTGGGAGCAGCAGCGGCTGGACCACATCATCACGATCCAGGCCAATTACTGCCAATGCCCCAACAGCGAACGCTTTTTTGAAGAAATCCCCGTGCATCGCCTGGAATATGTCGCGGCGGTGCGCTTTAAAGGTCATGTTGAAAAGGAGGTGCGCCTCTACTGGCGCATGCCCAATTCGTATCACACCCGCACAATCCGGGAATATCCCCACAAAGGACAGGCGCGCAAGGTGCGTGAGGCGGTCAATGACACGCTGGACGAACCTGCTGATGAGAAGCGCGGCGGTGGCTCAACCCGTCGGCGTTACTTTGAAAACCCCAGGCACCTGCGCAAGCATGTCGAGAAACATGGAAAACCCGGTTATCTGTGGATGGGTGTGAATCGTTATGGGCGGCGTCTGTGGGAGATCAACCGTGATGGTTTCCTTTATACCCATGTCAACGAACGGCTGGCCCCGGCAGCAGAGGAGGAATTGATGGGGCCGCGTCAGGTGTCCCGCTATCTGGATTCATGGGAGTGGGCATGAGCGAATCGCCTGTTTGCCGGAGTGGGACATTTTTACGGATGACTCTAAGCGCTAATCTTTTTGTGAAAGTGGGTTGTTGGTGTGGACTCCAGGGAATCACTTGGGAGAGGACTCTATGCTAAGACTTGCTTTTCCAGGTGCTAGGAGGGGAATCTATGCCAATGATAACGCTGCTTTGGGGGGAGAATTAGCTCAAACTAAATCCGCGCGATTTGTGAATTATTTCACAGTTAAAATTCGGCAAAATTGGTCTTATTGTGAACTTTTTCACAGCATATTAGCGTCCCAGAACCGTCTCCTCGTAGTACTCCACCAGCGTCAGCAGGATGTCGGGATATACCAGCACATCGTCGCCGGTTTCCATGGCGGTCAGCGCCTCACTCCGCAAAAACGCCAGCGTTTCGCGTGGGATCGTGGTGGGTGTGGGGGCCGCCGCGCGCAGGTCAGCATCCATCTCCGCCCGTGCCAGCAGCGTAATCATGCCCTCACGTATCCGCAGCGCCCAGCCGGGCCTGCTGTCATCAGTCCACACATCGGTGCGCCGCAGCTCCCCATCGGCATCCATCACCACCGCACGGTAAATGGCTGGTTCACCTGCTGCCGGGGTCGAATAGACGATAAACACGGTCGGCTGAATCTCAACCTCGATACTGCCGGTGCGCACAAAATCCCCCACATACATATAGCCGCCAGGCAGCTCTGGATTGACCATGTACACATATTTCGCCCAGTTTTTTTGGTGGAGGTCAGCGCCATCACCAGCGGTGACCAGCAGAGCCAGGTACAGGTCCATTATCCTTTTCACGGTCCGGTTTCCCCCATCTCGCCTGCATTATCTTGATTGTAGCCAAAACATCCCCGGAAACCCAAATGCTTGCGGCGGACGCTCTGCGCACTGCTTTTTACGCATTGCTATATTCGCAGAAAATAGGGACATATGACCGGACACCTGTCCACCCTCTCCTGCCCCTTTTCCGCTATACTCTGAAGACATAACGTTGGAGACAAAATCTTTTGACTCGTTACGCATTGCTCATCACTCGTTGCTAACCAGATGGCGGCAACAACACCCTGGCTTCCCGCCGCCGGGGAGGTATCTGCCGCCGCCAGTTCACACCAGCGTCGATCAAGGCTATACTGAGAGTGAAACCAGGACAGCATGAGGTGGGCGGTGTTACAGCAGCGAGAAATGACCCCCGACGAGTTCTTACAATTCGCCCGGCTTCACCCTGACCAGCGCTTTGACTTTATTGACGGAGAGGTGGTCGAGGTGTCACCCAAAATTGTGCATGGCCGCATCCAGACCATCATCGCCACCGCGCTGGAAAATTACACCCGGCACAGCCGCGTCGGCAAAGTCTATACCGAAGTCCTCCATGTGCTGGATGCGGTGAAGTTTATCCCGGATATTTCCGTAAACCACCCCACCGCCGCCGATTATTTCACACAGCCGCCGCTGCTGGCCGTCGAAATTCGCTCCGACAGCCAATCCACCGAGGCGCAGCGCCGCAAAGCCCGTGACTACATCACCCACGGAACACAGGCTGTTTGGCTGGTGTTCCCCGGCGAAGGCCTGGAAATCTACCGTGCGGACGGTAGCGTTCAGGCGCTTGCCACAGATGACACGCTGGAAGATTCCACGCTTCTGCCGGGTTTTACACTCCCGCTAAGCGATATTTTTGAGGATCTATAATCACGCCGGGAAGTGCTGCGCGATCACCTCATAAAGTCGCTTGGCGCTGTCCAGCACATCAAACGCATCGCTCCCAAGATATTCAATCGAGAAATGCCCGTCATAACCGCGATCCTTGAGCGTGTTGAGCAGCCAGTCAAAATCGACCGCGCCAGTCCCGAATGGCACCTGCATTTGGTCACGATCCGCATCCCGCAGGTGAACATGCCGCGCATGATCCATCAGCCACACCGTCTCGCGGAGGTCGATGCCCTGCATGACGAAGTGCGTCGGATCATACACCAGCGGCAGATCGGGCAGGCGTTCCAGCAAACGCCGTGCCTGCCCCAATGACTCGAATGGCGAATTGACATGCAGCTCCAGCGCGAAGGTCACGCCCACTTCCTGCCCCAGCGTGACCTGCTCCTCCAGGGTCGCGACACAGTCCTCGAAAACCGCCTCATACGCGCGCTCATGGTCAGGCTGGCGCGGTTGGATCGCCGCGATGCTCACGCCAAGATGCTGCATCAGGCGAATCACGGCCTGAATTTCATCCCGACGCTGCGCATTGATGTCTGGACTGCGCTGGTGCAGCTGCGGACTCACTCCGCTGTTGATGGCGATCGGCGTAAGTTGGTGCTGCTTGAGCAGTGCATCCACAGGTGCGATAGTCGCATCAAAGTCAGCCACCAGATCACGGCTGTGGACGTGGACCCAACCGTCAATCACCAGCAGATCGACACACGGAATACCGATGCGGGCGATGTCTGCCAGTGTGTCCGCCAGTGTTGAACGTGTGCCAACCGATGTCGAACAAGCGATACTCATCGCAGCCTCCTTTATAGTTCGCCGTTTTCGACCATGATCTCCAGCGGGAAACGTGGCTGTTGCAGCGGCAGCTCAATGCGCTGGCGCAGCCGGGCCGATTCGTAAATCGCCATGACGACTTCCTGCACCTTCAGCGCTGAATCACCGGAAAGCGGATGTGGATCACCGTGCTGGATCGTCCGCGCCAGGTATTTGAGGCTGGTGCCAATCGCGTCCTGGCTGTCTGCTGTACCGGACACATCGACTGCCTGCCAGCCTGCGCCCGATTGATCCTGCATCACCACTGGCGGATCTGCCGCATCACCGTTGCGATAGAGGCGGCCCTGCGTGCCAAAGACCTCGTACATCTGGTATTTGCCACCTTTGGGCTGTATCCCGCCGGTAAAAATTTCTGCGCGCAGGCCGCCCGCAAAATCGAGCACCGCCATCGCGCCGTTCTCGATGGGATGGCCGTAGCGATAACCACCCGAGACATCGTACCCGCTGGCCTTCGGTTCGTTGGGGTCTGGTGGCAGGCGGTAAACCTGCCCGAACACCGTTTTGACTTCGTCATCACCGGAGAGATGGCGCACGGTGTCGATCAGGTGCGTGCCATCGCTCAGGACATCGCCTGCACAGCTGGCGCGGATGAGCGTAATATCGCCCAACACGCCGGAGTCGATCAACTGGCGCATCTTCTGAAAGACGGGCAGCAGGCGGCGCTGGTGATTGACCGCCAGCGCGACCCCGTTCTGGTGACAGACTTCGACCATGCGCTGTGCATCAGCATAGTTGGCGGCCATCGGCTTCTCACAGTAGATGCCGCGCACACCCGCCTCGGCTGCCTGAATGGTCAACCGGGCATGCGTGACGTTATTGGTCGCCACAATCACGACATCCGGTTTTGCCTCGGCCAGCATCTGAGCGAAATCGGTGTAGCCCTTCGCGCCAGGATGCGCCGCCTCAAAATCGCGCAGGCGTTCCTCGACCAGATCGCAGCCCGCGATCATCTCATATTCATCGAGTGCGGCGGCGGTCTTCGCCAGCCCACGCCCCATGCCGCGATACCCCACAATTGCGATGCTGAGTTTGTCGCTCATGCCCTCGCCTCCAGACTGCGGATAAAGTCCACACTGCGCTCAAACGACTCCATCGGATCGACATCCGAAGGTGGAATCAGTTCAATCTCCATGACCAGCCGGTCGGGGTGCGGCGCTTTTTCCAGCAGCAGCGCATAACATTCGCGCAGCGGCACATCACCATCGCCGATAATCGATGGTGCGACTTCAAAATGCAGCGGGCGCGCATCGGGACAGGGACGCACGTGATGATCTTTGAAATGCGAACCAACCACATAAGGCGCGGCAGTTTCAAAGGCAGGCATCGGCGCTTCGCCGATCAGATAGGTGTTGCCGGTATCCAGGAAAATGCCGAGATGTGGCACTCGCTGGCATAACTCGACCAGATCGCTGCAATAGTAATCGCCATGATTCTCGATGCCGAGCGGCAAATCCATTTCATGGCAGGCCGCGGCCAGCACCGGCAGCACTTCAGCCAGCCGGTCGATCTGCTGTGCCAGCGAGGGTTCGCGGGTGAAGCGGTGGATGCGCCCTGCCCCCACCGTTGCCAGCGGCGTGCGAGTGAGGGCGCGGTATTTCTCAATCAAACGTGCGCCTTCCTCAGCCTGTTGTTTGGCGACATTGACATCTGCATTGAAGAAATCAATGTGTGGGCGCACCGTCAGATAGAGGTCATTTTCTTCCAGAAACGCGCCGAGCTTATCGCGCTCAGCATCGCTCATGTTGTCCACCTGCTGAATGCCAATGCCGGTGGTCTTGAGGTCATATTTCTTCAGCAGCTTGAGTTTGGCGTAAAGCGGATCAGGGTCCAGTTCAAGGTATTGTTTCATCCAGACAAGGGCGTAACCCCAGATCATGATTTTTAGTCTCCAATATTTATATTCAGAGGAGCAGTTCGCAACCGCCCCTCATAAAATTAAAAAGTTGTTTTTCCTGATGGCAGGTCCATCACCTGACCATCGTGATACAGTCTGCCAGTTACTTCCGCAGGTAGTGTAATCTCGCCGTGGAGTTGACCACCTTCCAGGCGAACATCAGCGTTAATTTCGCCCTGCGGATGCACCAGCGTGCCGCTGGCATGAGTCAGCGAGCCAAGCTGCGGGCGGATTTCTACCGTGCGGAAGCCCAACCCTGCCGGGCGAATGCCGAGGATGGTCGCAAAGTAGTGATAGAGCGGGTGCGATCCCCAACCATGACAATCGGAGCGGCTTGGTTCCGGTTTTTCCAGCGTGGTTTTCAAGCCGTGTTCCAGCAGTGGATACCATAGTTCTTGCAGGCGCTGGAAAAACACGTCCATGCGTCCGGTTTGGCGGCAGACTTCAAGCAGGTAGTGTGAGAAGTAAATCGTCTCGCGTGAAAGATCCGGCGCGGTGAACAACCCTTCGGCCACCTGTTGCGCCCGGTGGTCATCCAGCACGCCACTGAGCAGCGCGAAACACTGCGCGTGCTCGGAGAATGTCAGCGGCGCGGGCGACATCGTATCGGCGATCAGGCCGCGTTCATCATTCCAGAAGGCGTCTAACCCGGTTTGCACCAGCTCAGACTGCCATCGGCGCAGCCGGGCAGCCGATTCGCTTTCACCGAGTCGATCCTCAAGCTCTGCAGCCAGTGTCAGCGTATAGATCAACTGCCAGTGGAGCACCCCGCTGTAACCGGATGTGGCTTCCGGCGGATTGCCTGCGGTCCACTCCGGCACCCAGTCCAGCGTGTTCCAGCCGGGCAGCGGCAGCAGCAGGCCATTTTGTGGGTCGATATAGCGGCGAAAGGCTTCCAGCGTCATGCGCACGCCGGTCATGGTCGTCTTGACGAAGTCCAGATCGTCGCGCCAGTGGGCATATTCATAAACCATGCCCACCCACCACAGGCAGAAGGGGCCGATAATCTGGGTCACGCGGCACGGATAGCGCGCCTGGGTGAGGCCAAACGGCAGATGTGAGGCGTCATACATGCGCAGCGCCTTGCGTGGCAGCCGATTATCACGGGTCATGACATAGGTGATGAGGCATTCCAGCCGTGTATCACCGGCATACATCATTTCTTCATAGTAGGGACTATCGAAGTAGGTTTCGTGAGCCGTAGCCTGCAAAGCGCGGATAAAAAGCGGCGTCAGTGCGTTGAGCTGTGGTTCGCTGGCGCTGAACTGGCCTTCCATTTCAAGTGGGTAACGTGTCTCGTGAAATATCAGGCTGGAAAGTGTCAGCGGCTGTGCGCCGGTTTGCACGTAAATCTCGATGTAGCGCCCGGCATTCCACCACAGCGGCATAAAACGGCGTTGATCGCCGCCATCAGGCACAAAGACATCGCCAAAACCGGTGAAATGCTTGCCTTCGATCTCGTTCCGGTTGCCTTTATCCAGCACCTGCAGGTTGTAATCGTGCGCCAGCGACTCCGCCCAGTGAATGCGGACGGTGCTGCCTGCGCCGCCGGAGGCAATCACTTCGGGGTAGGCACAGACATAGTTGTTCATGTCGATAATCAGGCGGCGGTGGGTGTTCGGCGGGAGCGTGACGCTGCCCTCCCCCGCCAGCAGCACCTGCCACTGCTGGGCCTCATCAGCCAGATGTTCCGCTGCATGGACAGGGATGGGAGCCGTATCCGCACCCGGCACCGCGCTCACATGCCGTACCTCAGCCGATTTCACTGGTTGATTTAGCATGGCGGGCAGCGGCGCAGGCTGCAGGACATGAATCCGGTAGTATTCCCAGTCGATGATCTTGCCGATGCCATGACCAAGCACCTGCACAGGCTGCCAGTCCTCACCTGCGCCATCTTCGACGCCCCAGGGATAAGCTGTGCCATCAATGTGCGTGGTGTGGCCGCGCCAGTGCGCAATGCGGGTGGGGATAAAGTCATAACCGGAGAGACGCTTGGTTTCCCAGGGGGCAAGGCCCGTGCTGAGGCGTTCGGTCCATTCCCCTTCCGCCGCCAGCAAAAAGCCGGGATGGACGCTCATTTGCGCCATCGCCGCTTTTTCACCAAGCGACCAGACCCGCGCGACCAGCTTGTGATTGCCTGAAGCGAGGTCGAGATCATGGGTTTCGTAGAACCAGTTATAGGGATCACCGCGCTCCGGGCCGCGCCCGATACGCTCGCCATCGAGGAAAAGCTCGTAACGCTCGTCAGCGGTGACATGGATGCGGATGGACGCTGCGTGATCTAAGATAAAAGACAGGCGATAGGCGCTGACAAAAGGTGGCTCACCAATATTCGGACAAGCCACCCAACTGGCAGGCCAGAGGCCGCGCTCGCGCCAGTTCCGATGGGTATTGTGATCAAGAAAAGGGTCTTTTTGAATAATTGTTCGCATCATTTTACCTATGCAGAGTCAGCCCCCGGCGTTTACCGCTGCCGGGGACTGCTCTCAAAGGACAACTGCCTGGAAATTTTTAGCTAATCGCTGGTAGGACGGTGTTTTCGTACCAGCTCTTAAACACGTTTTCGTGGAAGTCCGGCGCGGTCTCCGCCCAGAAGGCGTCAACATCACCAAAGTAAGCCTGGGCCGCCGCCTTGAAATCGTCGTCGCTGACACTAGAGCTGAAGCCGTCCGCCTGTTGGTTCCAGGTATTCTGCGCCTGCTGGAGGATTCCTTCTACATCGACATCGCCGCTGTCATAGGTCAGGGTTGACCATGCATCGTCAATGGCGGTGCTGCTGGGGCCGACATTGGCCTCCGGCGGGAAGTAAGTGCCTTCATCGGGCGGGATCGGCACGCTGATAATCTGCTGCAATTCCTCCTGCGTCTGCTGACCGTAAGCATCGGCGAAGGTGCCGGGCACGCCTTCATACTCATACTTGCCATCAATCGGCAGCGGGTAGTTAAAGACGACCTGGAGATCCTGTGAGATTTCGTACTGACCAGACTTCTGAATATCCCAGCCCGGCCCCAGGAACATATAGTCAACCACGCCGACACCGGCATCCAACTCTTCAGCACTGACATCCGGGTTGAAGGCTACACCGCCGACATAGGTCGTGTTGCGGACAAAGGCATTTCTGCCCCTGGGTTTGCCACGGAAGCCAATGACCTCTTCAAATGGCTTGCCCACCTGCTTGGCGACCGAGGCAATACCTTCACTTACCGAGCCACCGCCAAAGCCTGCTAACACATTTTGGGAGGTGAGGCCGATAGCCCCATTGATAAACAGGTTGGAATAATCCTCGTTCCCACCCAGGGAATTATCAACCAGTACCACACCCTCATCATAGATCAGAGAACGGAACTCGCGAGCTATATCAAACCACTCCGGATTACTGGTCAGATCCCGCGACCAGTTCCAGGCAGTATCTGGCGTCGGGACGCGTGAGAGTAGGTCGAACCCTTCACTGGCAAGGATATCGCCAATGGCAAAGGCCGGTGCGCCGAAGCCCTTGCGATTATCTGCCTCGGAGGTCAGCGCCCGTGCGACCGCGAAGAAATCATCCCATGTCCAGTCCACTGGCGGATCTTCCATGCCTGCTTCCTGCAACAGGTCACGGCGATAGAAGAAGCCCTGGTGGCCGGAGTCGATGGGATAGTTGTAGTAACGTCCACCGACATTAACGCGTGGTTCCCAGGCTGATAGCGCACCGGGGGTCAATTTGTCTTTGAGGCCATATTTCTCGACCTGATCGGTTACATCAGCCACCAACCCCTGGACAAACGCCGCGCGTGTGCCGGCGGTGCTGAAGCCACCGATGGTATCGGCATAGACAAAGGTCGGTGCAGTACCGCCCGCAATCAGCGGGATAATGGCCTGCTGATCCCAGATGTTGGCTTCAATGCGCTCAAAAGTGACATTTGGATGCTCATCCAGCCATGCTTGCAGCGCCTGATTATAGGCGGCGAGGTCTGGCTGACCGGCAATTTCTTCTTCAGTGCGGATTGGGTTGAGAGGCCAGCCAGAGGTGACCAGCACGATTTCAGCGTTCTGTGCGCGGGCGACAGAAGCCGGTTTGAGAGCGGAGCCGCTGGCAGCAAGAACGGGCAGGCCACTGGCGGCGACGGCAACACCAGCGCTGCTGGCACCCAGAGTCTTTAGAAAGTCACGACGAGAAAGTTTCTGCTTAGCCATAATTTCTCCTAAAACTCAATCTATACGGATGAAGTGCGCAAATAAGTAAGTATGTACTGTTCTTTGTCCGTGCCTCTCCTCCTTGCTCCAATGAGCCTGTACACCGCTGACTAGACTAATTCAGGCTGTATCGCCGATGAGCAATTCCACCGGCAGCATGATCTCGCGCTCGACTTCTTTTCCATCAATCAAATCCATCAGGAGGTCAACCGCGGTCGCCGCAACATCTAACCAGGGCGCATGAACCGTCGTAAGCTTGTAAGCTGGCCGCACGCCGAGGGAAACACCATCAAACCCCGCCAGGGCCAGATCATCTGGAATGCGGATGCCAAGTTTTTCGCAATCTTCAATAAAGACGTAGGCATGAGAATCCACCCACGAGACTACCACTGTGGGTCGTTCCTCAGGAGCGGATTGAGTGAGCAGCTCGACCTCTCTGCGGGTAATATGACCGTCGGATGATTCGTTGCTCACCGTCAATGTCAGACCCAGTTCCGTCGCAGCCTGCAAAAACGCATCCCGGCGGCGCACGGTCGAGGTGTGGGTTAATGCGTCAGCACGGTAATGGACTCGCTGATGTCCTTTATCTACCAGATACTGCGCCAGTAAATAGGACCCTGTGCAGTCATCGACGACTACCGACGGGGTCTCTGGTTGGCTGTTGGCGATGCAGACAATCGGCAGGTGAGAATTGAGCAGCTTATCCATGACCGGGCTTTTCGGTGTCGGCAGCACGACCAGCCCGTCAATTTTGCCGCCCGCCAGTGATGAATAGATGTCGTCAACCGAACTGCGCTCGAAACTGCCGAAAATCAGCAAATCCTGGTGGTGATGGTGGCAGCTTTGCTGGAGTCCATTGAGGACGGTGGCGATGAAAGGATCATGGACATCAAGCGATTCGTGACCGGTGTAGTAGCCAATGATGTTGGTGCGCTGCCCGCGCAGGGCCAGGGCGACGGCGTTGGGAGTGTATCCCATATCTTTGGCAGCCTTCAGCACACGCTGACGCGTGGCTTCGGAAACGCGCGTGCCGCCATTTGAGGAACCATTCATGACCACCGAGACGGTCACGCGGTTGACTCCGGCTGCATTCGCTACATCAGTGACTGTGGGTTTGCGCTTTCTAGGCACGTTTTTTTAGGTATAATGTGAACTACACGTGTAGTTCAAAACTAACCTACCTTGACAGAAATGTCAATTAGCTTAGAAAAAGTTGCTTGCGGAAATTAAATGCATTATAGTTTGTACACGTGTACATTTTGTGCATGTGAATCAAAAAGATACAGACGAAACAAACTTATTGAATTTTATTTTGGAATTTTCCTTATGCGCTCGAGCAATAAAAAGTCGGGCAATACTACTATTGTTGACATCGCTCGGGAGGTGGGCGTCTCTCATGCCACCGTCTCTCGCGTGTTAAATAACCGCCCCGGTGTGAAAGAGAGTACCCGTCAAGAAATCCTGGCTGCTGTCCAGCGGTTAGGCTACACCGTGAACCAGCAGGCGCGGCGGCTGGCAGGCGGGCGGTCGCATGTGATTGGCCTGATTATCTCGGGCCTGACCCACGGTTATTCCAATACAGTGCTGGCAGGCATCGAGGACGAGATCAGCCAGACCGATTACGATCTGCTGCTGTACAGCAGTCACTCGCGCCAGCGCCGCCAACAGTTTGAAGATTCCTATGTCGACCGCCTGACGAATGGTCTGTCAGATGGCCTGCTGATCCTCTCCCCGTTTTTCTCGCTTGGTTATCTCGACACGCTGGAAAAAAAGGGATTCCCCTATGTGCTGGTCGATTACTACGAGCCATCACACCAGAGTCCGATCATCCACGCCACCAACTGGCAGGGCGCGTATGATGCGACTGAATACCTGATTCAACTGGGACACCAGCGGATCGGGTTTATCACCGGTTGGGACCCCCACCCTTCCAGCGGTGAGCGGTTGGCCGGTTATAAAGCCGCGCTGGAAGCACATCAAATTTCATTCCAGCATGAACTCATAGCGGGCGGTGATTTTTTGCAATCTGGCGGCTACAAAGCTGCTCAAAAGCTGCTGACACTACCCGCGCCACCTACCGCGATTTTCGCCACCAGTGATGATATGGCGATTGGCACCCTGGAAGCTGCTCGCGAACGTGGGATGCAAGTTCCGGCTGATTTGTCGATTATTGGTTTTGATGACATCCCTCAAGCCAGCCTGGTGTATCCGAAACTGACTACGGTGAGCCAGTCCCTACCCGAGATCGGACGAACCGCTGTCCGCACGTTGATGCGTTATATCGAAACTCCCGACTGTCCCCGCCAGCAACTCGAAATCCAGACGCGCCTCATCATACGGGATAGCTGCCAGCCGCCTCTTGGCCGCCACTCCCTGAACGGCGCGCAGCGCGTGGACAGGCTAACTTGAAATCCCGGTTTATTGATCTGCAATTTTGTAGAAGGGAGGTCAGGGCTGTATACCAACAAACGATAGGCGAAGCAAGCGCTGTAACCGGGTACGAGCTTTCGTACAAAGCGAAATTAAGGATTTTTAGAATTTAGGGCGTCTCAAAGGACAACAACATGAGCGAAAAAGGTTTAAATCGTCGTCAATTTTTGAAGGCATTGGGTGCCAGCGGGGCAGGTGTGGCTGCCGCTGCTGCTGGTCTTCCCGTAGCGGCTGCATCTGGTCGTGCGCTTTCTCCGGCCAATGTTGCCCGCGCGCAGAATGCTGAAATCGTCCTGCAAACGGCTAGCTGGCCTTATAATCCCCTGCCGGAGGCTGAGCCGGAAGGTGGCTACTCGGCTTATGAGCAGGCGCTGACATTGTGGTTGGAAGATAATCCCAATGTCCGCATCGAAACCGTGGAAGTCGGCATCTGGGATACCTCGGCACTGCTGACCGCCATTGCGGGTGGTACGGCACCGGCCTACTTCTCCAGTGGTGTAATCGGCAGCTGGAGTGTGGCTGGTTTGCACGCGGCTTACACACAGGGTCTTGTGGCTGACATCACCGAGCAGTTCCAGGCCTACAATTTCAATGACAAGTTCAGCGATCTGATGAAGGCTGGTGCTGTCTGGTACACGCTTGGCGATCAGGTTTTCGGTGTTGCCAATGAAGTCGCGCCAGGCAACGGTATTTATTACCGCAAAGACTGGCTGGCGGAAGCCGGTTTGCCAGAACCCACGGTTGATTGGACATGGGATGATGTGCGCGAATACGCCAAAGCACTGACCACGGCTGATCGCAAAGGTCTGGTGACACAAAACTGGGGCATGGGCTGGCAGTTGGGTGCTGAAGGACTGGGCGAGAACAATCTGCTCAGCCGAATCCCCGACCCCAGCAGCAGTTGGAACTGGCGCTGGGACTACAGCTCGCAGCTTGAGACCTACGAAAACACCATCAATCGCTATCGTGGAATGGCCTTCGAAGATGAGTCTATCCTCTCCGATGTCACGTTCAACGATGGTTCCGTGGCGCAATCGTTCTATAACGAAGAAGCCGCGATGGTCACCAACCCCTCGCAGTTCTACACCCGTGTGACTGAGCCATGGCCTTACGCACTGGCGCAGAACCTGGATAAACCGATGGAAGAGCTGGTCGGTTTTATGACCCATCCGCGCGGTATGAACGGCCATATCAACCCGGCTTCGCGCGTCCTCATTCCACCCACTGGCCTCAACCCGGATCTTTCCAGTGCAGAAAAAGATGCCGCGCTGAATCTGTACAACTACATGGAGATGGAAGACGGTTTTGACCTGCAGCGTCGTTTGCTGTTTGAAGAAACTGGCGACCTCAAGCAGGCCTTCTCAGTCTTCCCCTTCCCGCGTGCCAAAGACACGATTGACGGGGTAGAAGGCACAGCAGCGGATGCCTGGGGTGAGGATTTCATCGCGGTGCTGGATTACCATGCCAAGGTGGTCAGCGGTTATCCCGAAAATGGTCTGTACTTCCCGGCTGAGGAAAACATCGGGCCGACGGTGGATGCCTGGACTGATGCGCAGTCGACCTTCAGCTACGAGCGTGGCGACCTGGATATCCCGGCCATCCTGAAGCAGGCAGAGGACACCCGCAACCAGCAGGCCGCGGGCTTTACCTCCAGCACACCGGATGATGTATTTATCGAGGGCGCAACCGCCTACTATGCGGCTCATGATGCCTACTGGTCAGAGTTCGCGCCAGATTTCCACGAAAACGTCTTTAGCCCGTGGTACGAGTCGGTGATTAAACCGGCGCTCGGCCTCTAAATTTTCAGGCTTACCGGGCGGTGATTGGTCTGCCGCCCGGAGGTCGCTTTCAGCAAAAGCAGTATGGCCCCGCCGGGGCAGCAAGGAGTTTTCATGGCACAAGAGAGTGTTCGCGTAACTACTCCACTCGAAACAGAAGACCAGGGCCAGGAACAGGTGCAAACCAAGGTCACCCGCCGTGGCCGCATCGAAAAATGGCTTTTCCTGACCCCGGCAGTCCTTTTTCAGATCAGTTGGGGTTGGTATCCACTGGTGGTCGCTTTCCTGCTGAGCTTTACCGATGCCCGCCCACGCGGCCCCATCAGCTGGACAGGTATCGAAAGTTATACGCGTGTCTGGAATGACCCGCTGACCTGGCAGGCATTTCAAGTGACCTTCACCTATGCGATCATGTCCATTGTTCTGACATTCATGATCCCCATTTTCGTGGCGATTCTGCTGATGGAAATGCCACCGCGCCACATGCGCTGGATGATGCTGTTGTGGTTCCTGCCCTTGAGCGGCATTGCTTCCACCATTCTGTGGCGCTATCTGTATAACGCCCAGTACGGCCTGTTCCAGTATGTCGCGACCGATGTGCTTGGGTTAGCGCCTCAGCCTTTCCTCAACAGCGGCGATCAAGTGATTTTCTGGTTGATCTTCCCCGGCATTCTATTGTTCGGTCCGGGCCTGATTTACATGGCCGGGCTGCAAGGGATTCCGCAGTCGTATTATGAAGCGGCTGAGGTGGAGGGAGCCAGCTTCTGGCGCAAGATCTGGACGATTACGCTGCCGCGTTTGCGTCCGATCATCGCCATGACCCTGACATTCGCCATTATCGGCACGCTGCAAACCTTCGACTGGCCGCAAATTATGACCGGCGGACAACCGGGGGGTGCCAGCCGAACGGTGGTGATGTATCTGTACTCACTGCTCAATAACCTGCGCTATGCGGACGCGACCGCGCTGGCGATTGTGTTGTTCGCAGTAATTTTCATCATTACGGTTATTTACCGCACCGTCTTTAAAGAAGACCCGGACGCATAGGAAAAGGAGGCGCATTATGGCATTATTCCCGAAAGTTGGACGCACACAGCCCCGCCTGCGTTTCGCATGGTATACGGTGATCGCCCTGCTGCTGTTTGGCATCATCCTGCATCTGCTGCCGTTCTATTACATGATTACCACCTCATTTAAGACGACGCAGGAGACCTTCGCTATCCCGCCGACACTATGGCCGCAGGAGCCATCCACCAAAGCCTGGGACCTGATCCTCAGTGTGACCACGGCCAACAGCAGCAGCGAACGAATCCGCAACCTGCTGCCGCAGCCGATGCATATCTACTTTCGTAACTCGATGGTTCAGGTGTTGGGGGCGATGGCCCTTTCGCTGCCGGTGACGGCCTTCGCTGCCTATGCTAACAGCAAGCTCCAGAGAGGACGCAGCGCCCGCTGGTTCTTCCTGTTCTTTATCGGCACGTTGATGCTGCCGTTCGCGGTGACGCTGATTCCATCGTTTTTGTTGACGCGTAACTTCCCCTTCCCCACACCGAACCCGCCATTATTGCCAGGAAGTGAGGACCCCTTCCCCACCTTGCGCATCTGGAACACACCCTGGGCCATTATCATTCCAGCGGGATTTAACGCCTTTAACTTCCTGCTGTTCAAAGGTTTCTTTGATACCATCCCCAACTCGATCATCCAGGCGGCGCGGGTCGATGGCGGTTCGGAATTTAACATCTTCCGCCGCATCGTGTTCCCCATGAGTATCCCGGTGTTCGCAGTGGCGGCCTGGTTCCAGTTCGGCGCATTGTGGGATTCATTCCTGTGGCCGCTGGTGGTGCTGCAAAGTACCGATGTCATCCCCATGTCAGTGGCGATCAATAACCTGATTCAGGCCTTCCAGCAGGCGGGAATGACCAATGCAGATCAGGCGGCAGGCGCATCGCTGGCCTTCCAGGAAGCGCTGAACGCGGGTCTATCGTGGCCGGGCCTGATGGTGCTGGGCATTTTACAGACGATCCCGGTGTTTCTCATGTTCATCATCTGCCGCGAATACCTGCTCAAGGGTGTCCGCCTGCGTGGGTTGAAGTAGGAGCAGATCATGGCGAAAGTTGACTTGCGCAATATCGTCCGCAATTACGGCGTGCAAGAGGAGGAAGCCTCGCGCTTTGACCGCGACCGGCCTGCGCTGAACAACATCAACCTGACGATTGAGGATGGTGAAATTCTCAGCGTGGTCGGGCCTTCGGGCTGTGGCAAAAGCACACTGCTCAAGGTTGTGGCCGGGCTGGAATTCCCCGATCAGGGCCAGGTGCTTTACAACGGCTATGATGTCTCCCAGGTCGAGCCGCAAAAGCGCGGTATCGGCATGGTCTTTCAGGATTATGCGCTCTATCCCACGATGAAGGGCAAAGGCAACCTGCACTATTACTTCGAGGTTCACCAGCGAACCGAGGAAGAAATGGAAGAGCGGGTGCATGAAATCGCGCGGATTATGGGTGTGGGCTTCGACCTGCTGATGGGCCAGAAAACTGATACGCTCAGCGGCGGTGAGCAGCAGCGCGTCGCCATTGGTCGCTGTATCGTGCGTGACCCGCTGGTGTTCCTGATGGACGAGCCGATCAGCAATCTGGATGCCAAGCTGCGCGAGAGCACACGCATGGAAATCAAGAAGATGCTGCGTAAGTTCAAAGTGACAACGCTGTATGTCACGCACGACCAGCAGGAAGCCATCTTCATGGGCGATCGCATCGTCGTCATGCGTCAGGGTAATCTGGAACAGGTTGGCTCCTATGATGACCTGTACTATACGCCCAGCAACCTGTTTGTGGCGACGTTTATCGGTGCGCCGCCGATGGCAATCTTGCCTGTCAGCCACGAGGGTGGCACCCTCACGCTGGCAGATGGGCAAACGCTGGTGCTGCCGGATTACATCGCCGGGGAGCTGCCCACAGGTGCGATGCGCATGGGGGTGCGCCCCGAAGGATGGATGCTGGGTGAAGGGCTGACCCTGCCGGTGCGCCATATCGAGCGTATCCCCACCGAGCAGGCGGCGTTCATTCACGGCTCCATCGCGGAGAAGAATATCGCGGCGGTGGCACCGCTGGATTACCCGCAAGCGGACCAGGTGCAGATGATGCCCAACTGGGATCAGATTTATTTCTTTAGCGCTGAAGATGAAACACCCCTTTATACGCCAGGGGTGCCAGAACTCTTTTAGTCGGTAGTGGGCGCTGGCCGGAACCGTGGTAAGCGCTCAGGATGCGACAGGGTGTGAGTAAATAAAATGACATTGATTCAGGTAGATAATTTAACGAAGCAGTTTGAGAATGAGAAAATCGCCGTCAATGACGTCAGCTTTCAGGTCAACGAGGGTGAATTTTTAGTGCTGGTCGGGCCATCTGGTTGCGGCAAAACGACCACGCTGCGGCTGCTGGTCGGGCTGGAAAGTGTGTCCTCTGGCAGCATCCGCTTTGGCGAACGTGTCGTCAATGAAATTCGCCCGCGTGACCGCAATGTGGCGCTGGTGTTTCAGGATTACGCAGTGTTCCCGCACATGAATGTATTTGAGAACATCGCCTATGGGCTGCGAGCACGCGGCGGCTACTCGCGCGACGAAATCCAATCGCGGGTGAACAATGCCGCGAAGATGTTTCGCATTGACCCGCTGCTCAAGCGCAAGCCGCGCCAGCTCAGCGGTGGTGAGCGGCAGCGCGTGGCGCTGGCGCGTGCCATGGTGCGCGATGCCGAGCTGTATCTGTTCGATGAGCCGCTTTCCAACCTTGATGCGCAGCTACGGCATGAAGCGCGTGAGGACATCATGCGGCTGCATCAGGAAAAGCAGAAACCCACCGTCTATGTTACGCATGACCAATCAGAGGCGATGGCCCTCGGTGATCGTATCGCTGTGATGCGTCTGGGTAACATGGAGCAGATCGGCACTGGCACCGAGCTTTATAACCATCCGGTCAATATGTTTGTGGCATTTTTCATCGGCGCGCCCAGCATCAACCTGTTTGATGTGACGCTGGAAGCGGACAATGGCGATCTTTACGCCAGGGCTGAGGACTTCCGCGCACGCATACCGGATCAATTCAAAGACCGCTTAAGCGATCATGTTGGTCAAATGGTAAAGATGGGAATCCGGCCTGAAGATTTGCACGTGCCGAAGAAAGCGCCGTTCGAGGTCAACGAGGACAACACGATTGAAGGGGTGCTGAATGAGATCGAGCCAACCTCTACCGGCTGTGCGGCGTACCTCAGCACCGAGACCACCGAAAAAGACTATATCGCCACCTTCAAGCTGCGCCTGCCAGCCAGCTATCTGGGGCAGACGATTCCGCTGGGTATTAACATGGATAAAGTCCAGTTCTTTGATGCTCGCAGCGAAAAATCGCTGCTGTATGCCTAGTCAGGTGCAGAGATATGCCCTTTTTCGATGATACCGGCGTCAAGACCGAAGTCGAGCGCGGGCCGCTGTGGTCGGCTTTTTCGACTTTCGCCAGCCAGCTTGAGCGGATGATTGTGGTAAATCTCGGCTGGTCGGTACAGCTTTTGCCCGCCATCATCGGCATCGCCTTCTTTCAGCTTCCCACATGGCTGCGGCTGCTGCTGATTATTTACACACTGGCAGCCCTGCCCCCGGCGACCGCAGCACTGTATGGTGTTACGCATGAAGTCGCCGATGATGAGCACATCAACCCCGATGTGGTGCGCGATATGCTGCGCCGCCTGGCGCTGCCGGGCTTAAAGACGCTCACACCGCTGTATGGGTCGCTGGGCTTCCTGGCATGGGCGGCGCAGAACACCGGCTCAATTCTGCTGGTGAGCGCCCTGCTGCAACTGGCGCTGCTGATTGAACTGGTGAGCGCGCATTATTGGGGGCCGCTGCTGGTCGAAAACCCACAGCACTCCGCGCTGGCGGTGCTGCGCGACTCGCTGCTGATGGTATGGCGCTATCCCTCACAGACGGCACTGCTGACCGGCGCGGTCGCGCTGGCGCTGCTGTTAGGCACAATCTCGATTGGCGGCTTGTTTCTGGCCGTTCCAGTGATTATTGCACTTTTACAGACTTATATGTTTCGGACAATCAAGCAGGGGAACCATGGGACAGTTACAAGTTATTGATGTTATCAAGCACCTGGGCGGCAATCTGATCGTCAACCAGGTGAGCTTTACCGTCGAGGAAGGTGAGTTTTTCGTCCTGTTGGGGCCTTCAGGCAGTGGAAAAAGTACACTGCTGCGCCTGATCTGCGGCCTGGAAGAGATTGAGTCCGGCCAGATTATCGTCGATGGCCGGGATGTCTCCCGCGTGCCACCGCGTGAGCGCAATCTGGGCATGGTGTTTCAGGATTACGGGCTGTATCCCAACATGAACGTGTACCAGAACATCGCTTATGGGCTGGAAGCACGCGGCGAAAAACGCGCCGTGATTGAGGAGCGTGTCCCGGCGGCGGCGGATCGCCTGGGCCTGAGTGAGCTGCTGCAATTCAATGTGGTTGATCTTTCCGGTGGTGAGCAGCAGCGTGTGGCACTGGCGCGGGCGATGGTCAAGGATGCCGACGCCTATCTGTACGATGAGCCGCTCTCGAATCTCGATCCCAAATTACGGCATAAGGCCCGCCGGGATATCATGTTCGTCCACCGTGAGAAGCGCAAACCCAGTGTCTATGTCACGCACGATCAGGCCGAAGCCTTCGCCATGGGCGACCGCATCGCTGTGATGGGCGATGGGCGCTTGCAGCAGATCGGCTCTACGGAGGACTTGATCCACAACCCGGCCAGTGTGTTTGTTGCGGGCTTTGTCGGCTCTCCGCCGATCAACCTCATCGAAGGCGATATTGTCACGCAGAACGACCGGCTGCACTTCACTCGCGAACGGATTAACCTGGCGCTGCCGGATAAATGGAAATCACCCCTGGGCAGTTATGGATCACAGCGGGTGGTGCTTGGTATCCGGCCTGATGCCTTCGCTAAACCCGGTTTAAGCGATGAATTCGAGATCACTTTTGATAACACGATTGATGGCAAAGTCGATTTTATCGAGCCGTTGCTGGGTGAAGCGGTGGTTGGGCTGCGGGTCAGCGACCGGATCAACATCTCGGCGACACTGGACGATTCGCTGGCCGAACAACTCATCGAGGGCGAATCCATGGCGTTGGGTGTGAATCCAGATCGCATTCTGCTGTTCGACATCCAGACCCAGCAAGCAATAAAGCCGGAATAAGGCGAAAGAAAAATATGGCTCACCAGTCTCTGCTCTATCCCCCCTCCTCGCTCCAGAAACTGGCGCGCGGTATTGATCAAATTACCCACCTGATGGCCGCTACCCTGGGGCCGAACCAGGGGTTCATTCTCAACCAGACTGGCCCCGGAAAACCGGAACAGCTCACTGATTCGGGCGTGATCGCCCGGCGCTTAACCGAACTGCCGGTTCCCGCTGAAGATGTCGGCGCGATGCTGGTGCGCGGCATGGCGCAGCAGATGCATGATCGCTATCAGGATGGCGCGGCGACTGCCTGTGTGCTGGCTGGTAGTATGGTGCGCGAAGCGACGAAGATGGTGGTCGCAGGCAACAACCCCATGCTCTTGCGGCGCGGCATGGCGCTGGCGGTTGAAGCAGCCAATGGCGCGCTGGCCCATCAGTGCCAGATGCCGCAGGGCCAGAAGATGCTCAAGCAGATTGCCATGGCAACCATTGGCGATGAGGAATTAAGCGACGTCTTGGGGGAAATGTTCGATGTCCTCGGCAAATACGGCGCGTACATGGTCGAGGAATACGCCGCGCCGCATATTGATCGCGACTATATTGATGGTGGGCGCTGGCGCGCGCGGCCTGGATCCCGTCAGCTCATGCCTGCCAATGGCGTTGAACAATCGTTGAACAATATCTTGGTGATGGTGACTGATGACCAACTGGATACGTTCAACAAAGTGCGCCCTGCCCTGGAACTGGCGATGCGCGCGCCCAACAAACCACCCCTGTTAATCATCACCCGTGGTATCAGTGGGGATGCGCTGCAAGCCCTGAATCTCAATGTGCTGCAGGGCAAGCTCAATGTCGCCGTTGCTGTCTCAACCGTGCCCACGCCGCGTATTCTCGAAGAGTTGGAAGACATGGCGCTGCTGACAGGCGCGACGGTTCTGAGTCAGGCCACCGGTCGCGGCCCGGAGCATGTGCGGCCCAACGATTTAGGCCGCGCGCGCCAGATGCGCCTCGATAGCGACTCGCTGACGCTGGTCGGCGGGGCGGGCGATAAAACGCAAATGCAGCGCCGGGCGGTCGAGCTGCAAAATCGCCTGCGCCGCCTGGATAAGCCCGATGAAGAATGGGAGCGGCTGCGGCTGCGGGTCGCGCGGTTGACCGGCGGATTGTGCATTCTCAAAGTCGGCGCGTTCACCTTTAAAGACCGTGAGCGGCTCAAAGAGCTGGCGAAAAAAGCGGTGCGTGTGTTAGAACTGGCACTGGAAGAGGGCGTGGTGCCGGGTGGCGGCGCGGCTTATATCGACTGCATTCCGGCGGTGCTGGCAGCGCGCGACCAGTGCGCGACGCCAGACGAGGCTTACGGTGTACAGGTGGTGGCGCGGGCGCTGGAAACCCCGCTGCGCCAGATCGTCGCCAATCACGGCGAAATCCACCCGCCGCTGGCTGTCAGCGAAGTGCAGGCCAGGGGTGCAGGCTACGGCTTTGATGCCATGACCGGCACTTACAGGCCGATGATTGAAGCGGGCATTCTGGACAGCCGGGCGGTGGTTCAGGGTGCGCTGGAAGCCGCCTACAGTGCGGCAGCAATGGCTATAACGACTGACGTGATCGTACTCCATGGACGCTAAATTGATGACTTTTCAAGATTTTCCTGCAATTAACCTGCCAGCACCGCTGCTGGCTTTACATGCCACGCCGGATGGCCTTTGGGTCGGCGGCACGGGCGGTGTGGCGCATTATGCAAATGGGCAGTGGACACCGCACATCGCGGGTCTGCCTCTGACTGTGATTGGCGGGCTGGCGACGGCGGAAGGCTGGTTGTTTGCAGGCGGGATGGAGGGTATCGCGCGCTCAGCAGATGGTGGCGAAAACTGGCAGTTGGCGACCGTTCACGGCAGTGCGTCAGGCATCGCCTCGATTATCACATCGCCCAATTTCGCGCAGGATACGGCGGCGCTGGCGGCCACCCTGGAAGGCGGTATTCTGCGCTCGGAAGACGCGGGGAATACCTGGACCGCCTCCAATTTTGGCTTGAGCGACTTTGAAGTATCGGCCCTGGTGTGGCTGGCTGAGGATGTCGTGGTTGCGGGAACCAGCGGCGGCATTTACCGCTCGCCGAATGGGGGCCGTGCCTGGCGCGCTGTGGATGGAACCAGCGAACCCGTCGCGGCGCTGGCACAGCTGGCGGATGGTCGGCTGCTGGCTGCATTGGAAAATGGTGGCCTGCTGGTGAGCGACGATCAAAGCGCGAACTGGACGCCGCTGGAAAGCGACCTGCTGCGTGATCTGCCGGAGGATGCCCAGTTGACCGCCCTGTGTGTGGCTGGTGATGGCAGCCTGCTGATGGGGACCTCCAGCGACGGGATTTATCGCTCGGTCGATGGCGGTGTGCAGTGGCACCGCACGCACGAAGCGGGCGCGTTTGCGCTGGCAGCGGATCGAGCCGGGACGATGGTTTATGCCGGGACTGGTATTGGCCTGCTGGTGAGCGAAAACAGCGGCCAGCATTTCGAGCAGGCTCCGGCCTCACCCTTACATGACCTGCGGCAGCTGCTGATTTACCAGGGCAATCCGCTGGTTTATGGGCGCTACAGCGGTGCGCTTTATTACGAAGCTGGCTGGCTGCCTGTGGAGGATTTGGCCCCGCCGCTAAGCCTGCTGATGATTGCGCCGGATGGTCACCTGTATGCATCGGGCATGGATGGTCTGCGCGTGCTGACGGAAGCGGGATGGATCGCCCTGGCCGAAGGTCAGGCCGGATATTTCGCGCAGATGGCTTTCCGCAAGGATGGCATGGTCTGGGCATGCAGCCACAATTACTCGCACCTCTTTCGCAGCCCGGATGGTGGGCGCACCTGGGAAACCAGCCCGACCCCGTTTGGTGTGCTGCCGCTGGTCGCGTTGGAAGCGACCGACACGCTGGTGTTCGCGATGACATTCGACCCACGCCAGAACCTCGCGCGGTTGTGGCGCTCGTCGGATGCGGGTGTGAACTGGCAGCGCGGCGCGGAGGTGCGGACGCCGTGGCCGGTGGTCGCGACCTGCTCCGAACCGGCGATCATCGGCATTGGCACGATGATGATTGTCGAGCAGCCGAACGGTGATTGGAACCGGGCCGAAGTCGATGGCCTGAGCAGCTTCCTGGTGCGCAAGATCGTCAGCATGGGCGATGTGCTGTTGGCACTGACGACCGAGGGCCTGCTGCGCTCCGAGGATGGAGGCAACAGCTGGACACTGGTGGATGCAGATCAGTTCGACATCGGCAGCGAGGTGATTATGGACATCGCCGTCGATGTGCAGAACCCGGGTGACTTGTATGTGTTGATGGTCGGCGGGCAGGTGCGGGCTTACCGTTTATAGGAGACGATCATGCCCCATTATGACGTGATTATCATGGGTGGAGGACCGGCTGGCGCGACAGTCGGCACGCTGGTTAAGAAGTATTCTCCACATCTGCGCGTACTGCTGCTGGAAAAAGCACACTTCCCCCGGCATCATGTGGGCGAATCGCTGCTGGCCGGGGCCAGCCCGGTGCTGAACGACATGGGTGTGTATGACCGCATCAACCAGTACGGTTTTATCGAAAAATCCGGCGCGACCTATGTCTGGGGGCATGATCGCCAGCCGTGGGGCTTTGATTTTGATCGCGTGGTCAAGCCGCTGCTGGATCGCGGCATCGCCCTGCCGGAGATGTACAGTAAAGGCTGGCAGGTGCGGCGCAGCGAGTATGATTATCAACTGCTGCTGCATGCCCAGGAAATGGGCGTCGAGGTGCGCCAGGGCGCGCGCGTGACCCATGTCCGGCAGGACAGCACAGGCTCGCGGGTGGTCGGCGTCGATTATCGCGACGAGGATGGCCCGGCCAGCGTCGACTGCACCTGGCTGATGGACTGCACCGGGCAGGACGCGCTGCTGGGTCATGCGCTGGATAACCGCCAGTACTCCGAGACGATGAATAATTACGCGCTCTACGGCTACTGGAGCGGCTACCAGTGGCACGAGCAGTATATGGGGCATCCGCGCTTTACGCGCATCTTCCTGGCGACCAGCGCGCGCGGCTGGTTCTGGTGCATCCCGGCCAGCGATACAGTGCTGAGCATCGGGTTGGTGACGAACCGCCAGACGCTGCAATCCCTGAAGGAGAGCAGCGCGCTCGATCTCTACCTGAGCGAGATCGAAAGCTGCCCGGAGATCATGGCGATTCTGGATGGCGCGCAGATGACGCGGCTGACACCAGACCAGAACCGCGATCTGTACGTGGTGCAAGACTGGTCTTACGAAAGCACCCAGAAAGCCGGAAACGGTTGGGCGATGGCAGGCGATGCGGCTGGTTTTGTCGATCCCATCCTGTCATCGGGTGTGATGATCGCGCATGAACTGGGCCAGAAAGCCGCTTACGCCATCAATTCATCATTTTGCGCCACCAGCGACGCCGATATTCAACGCTACTGGCAGTTTTACGAGGATACTTACCGCACCTATCTCCATGCTTATCGCCAGATGGCCGAGTTCTGGTACGGGAACAACTTCCTCATGGAAAACTGGTGGTGGGAAGCCCAGCGCACCATCAACCGGACGAACGCGTTGGAGTTGAACGCGGGCGAGGCGTTCATGCGGCTGGCTTCCGGTTATGCTTACCGGGCGGAGTCGCTGAGCCTGTTCGGGAGCTACCCGCTGGAAGAGGCGCAGCAGCTGGTCAACGGGCTTTTCGGCGTGCCATACGAAGCGGTCGACGTGCGCAGCCAGTATGCCGGGAAGCCGCTGAAGCTGAAAGCCAACGCGCAGATGGGCGAAGGGCTGTACTTCTTCCAGGGGCTGGTGCGCAAGACGCGGCGCGTGATCAACAGCGAAACCCAGGCGTATCTCGATTTGCACCCGGCGGAGGAAATCGTGCTGCGGCTACTGGATGGTGCGCACACGCTGAGCGATCTCGACCAGGTGGTCAGCCAGATTCAGGCCAAACAGCAGCGGATGCCGATCCGCAACGGGCTGGATATGCTGGTGCAGCTCGACAATCTGGGCGTGCTGGCCTGACGGCGGCGGCAGATACCCCCCCGGCGGCGGGAAGCCAGGGCGTTGTTGCCGCCACCTGCCCTCTCTACAGGGCGATGGGCTGCTCTGGCGTGTAGGGCGCTTCGGTATCAATATCCCCGACAAACTCCAGCAGATCGGTGTGACCGAGCATCTGGCGCACGGCCTGCGCCTCGCCGATGTGATACCAGTAGTGGTACGTGGTGCGGAGCATGAGCGAACCGACCGTGGTCCAGATGGGCTTGCCCTTGACGACCGGGCGAGTCAGCAGCGCCTCGGTGGTGAGGGTATCGAGATAAGGGTCGGCAGCCTGGGTAATGGCATGCCATGCCTGCCACATCTCGTCCAGCGGCGGCGTGCTGGCAGGTGCGCCGTTGGCGGTGAGCTGATTGAGTTCCGGGTGCGGCGTCTGTCCCTGAGCGAAGGTCAGCCAGTAACGCTGCTCCTGCCATGCCAGATGGCCGATCATCCAACTGATGCTGTTCATGGGCATCAAACGGCGGCGGGCTTCCTCATCGGTAATGCCTTCCAGGGCGCGCACGAATTCACTGCGGGTGAAGCGAAGCTGGTCTACCAGCGGATGAGTCATTTTATCCCCCTACTTGAACGCATGTTCTGTTACTGTGCCGGTAGCATACCCCGTTTTCAGACCCACGCCAAGCAATTTCCAGTTTCAGTATAGGCGAAAACGTGGGGGAAAGGGTGGACATGCGTCCGGACATATGTCCCTATTTTGGCATAATATCGGTGTGAAGACTAGTTTAACGAGATAAAGCATTCAAGGCATTGTCATGAGCTGTTTTTGCTCGAATTTCCAGTATTTGCACAACTGGATCAGCCTTCCCAATAATCGGTCAATACACTAAGCATGAACCTGCTGCGATACGGTGGAATGCGTGTGACCAGCTTCTACCTTGACCACCTGTTGAGCGGCGGCAGGGCGAACAGGATGGCAAAGAGAATGCTCCCAGATTGTGGGCTGGGGCATGATTTGTAGATATGAAATGTAGCTGATGTGAGATCAATTAATTACATTAATCTTCCTGTAGCCAAGCTTCAAAGCCACAAGAAATGAGTCGCTTCTTCACGCTTTTTATATCCACTTGATGAGCGACATCACTAGGTTGAAAACCACATACATCATTATAGACTTCTCCATAGCTTTTTTGAGTGATGGCTGACAATACATCTGCAATATTGCGAAACGACATCTCAGAATGTAGGATAGCCATAAGTGCTATGTAATCATCAGTTGACACCTTATCTGGGAATGCACATTTGAGCATCCTATAGGTACTTACCAGATAATCAGGTGTATCATTTTCCATTTAAATCACCTCCTTTTAGATCTTGTTAGTGGATGTACCTACACCCAAAAGTTAACTCCGCGTCCATTAAGTTACTTGACAGCTTGTCTGTCACCAGTGATGATTTCGATGCCTAGTTGACTACCAGTTCCAAAGCTTATGATGTCATTCATACTCAACCGACTTCCGGGTTTTAGTTTGCGAAAACGTGGGATAAAAGGTGGACATCCGTCCGGACATATGTCCCTATTTTGGCATAATAGCGGTATGTGATTGAATTGTTCGCAGGTACGGCACAAGCAATATGAAATCACGCTTCAGCAGGCGAATCTCGATCAGTCGAGATGTAAGGATATTCTTATTCACAATCATGATAGGGGTACTTCCCCTCTGCGCGATCATTTTCGGGCCATTGGCGGTGGATTATCTTCGCTTCT